>CAXBIR010000040.1:0-26594 GCA_963975825.1 uncultured Polaribacter sp. | reverse complement strand
AATTGATTTAAAAGCGATTTCTTCTGTTCCGTTTTCTGTTGATTTTAATAATTGAACTACAGGTTTGTTATCTTTTAAACTCTTACATAAGTAGTAATAATGTTTTTCATTTTGAAAAGCAATTAAACCCGCTTTTTCATTTTCTGCAACTGCTTTAAAAGATAAGTTTGTGGTTACCTCACCAAACAAATGTTTTTGTCTATACCCAATAAAACTTGGGTTTGATGAACCTGAAGCAGTTTCTGAACGTGTATTTATCATTAATTCTCCATCTAGAAGTGAATACCATTTTTCTTTTGGTGTTCTTAAAAAGAGCCAATCAAAGGCTAAATAGTTAGCATTAAATTCATCTTTAAAATCAGCATTTCTAGATATTGTTTTATTTGGTAATTTATCTAAAGATATTTTATAACGATCCTTTACAATATCTCCTTCTAAATCAAAAATAGGCCAATCATTTTTCCATTTTACAGGAACCATAAAAGTTTCTCTTCCTGTATTAAAATGATTCCCATTATCATAAGGTCTACATCCTAGAAAAACTCCCCACCAATTTCCTAAATTGTCTTCAATAATATCTGCATGACCAGTAGAGGTAACTGGATTTTTTCTATTATCACTTAAATTTCTTTGTGTTAAAATCGGATTATTTTCATAACTTTTATAAGGACCTAAAATATTTTTACTTCTAAAAACAACTTCAGAATGATCTTCTGCTGTGCCACCTTCTGCTGCCATTAAATAATAAAACCCGTTTCTGTTATAAATATGTGGCCCTTCAATCCAAATTGGTTTATCCTCTGGTTTTGCGCCTTTATTTATAATTATTTTTGATTCTCCAATTGTATTTAAACTCTCTACATCTAACTCAATAATTTTAATAGTTCTATGTCCATCATATTCTGGTGAATTATTAGGAGGATTGCTATTAAAAACAACATAGGTTTTTCCATTTTTATCAAAAAACATAGAAGGATCGATACCTTCTACTTTTGGCAACCAAGTTGGATTAGACCAAGGTCCTGCAGGATTAGAAGCCGAAATAATAAAATTATTTTCACCACCAACAATTGTGTTAATAATATAAAATATTCCATTATGATAAGAAATTGCGGGTGCAAAAACGCCTTGAGAAACCTCTAAACCTTCTAAATCTAATTGTTCTGGTCTGTCTAAAGCATTTCCTATTTGTTTCCAGTTTACTAAATCATCACTTTTAAAAACAGGAATTCCAGGAAAATAGGCAAAAGTTGAGTTTATTAAGTAATAACTATTATCAACTTTACAAATACTTGGATCAGGATAAAATCCTTTTAGAATAGGGTTTGTAAATGTGGTTTCTATTGCTTGTTTTGTGCCTTTATTTTCCTTTTTGTTTGAACAACCTAAGCAAAAGACACCAATAAATACTACTATAAAAAATTTCTTCATTACTTACTTTTTTCTTTTAACCCTTCTAAAAACCCAAAATATGCAGGTTTATGCTGAAGGTTTTTATCAAAAATAGTTGGCCAATCATTTAAATTAAAAAAACCATTAATCCATGAATCTCTATCTGTAAAATCCCAAAAAGTAATTCCGTATTGTTGTTCTTTTGGTACTATATTTTTATATATTTCAACAATGCTTTTATATTTTTTTGCTTGCTCTTGTTTCATTTCATCAGTTAGTTTTTGATAAACTTGTATACCTCCTCCTCTAGTATCATCGTGTTTATTAAAAATAATATCTAACTCAGATATGTGAATTTGTAAACCTGTTTTTACAGCTTTTTTTAATGAATTTGCAATTACTTCATCTGGAGTATCCATTCTAATGTGCATTTGAAAACCTAAACCAGATATAGGAACCCCTTTTGCTTGTAATTCTTTAATCATATTAAGAGTACTGTTGAGTTTTAACGTATCTCTTTCAATATTAAAATCATTATAAAACAGAATAGCTTCTGGGTCTGCTTCATGCGCATATTGAAATGCTTTTGCGATATAATCTTTACCAATTGTGTTGTACCAAATTGTTTTTCTAACTTCACCTCCATGAGATTCTAAACCTTCATTAACAACATCCCAAGCAGCAACTTTTCCTTTATATCTTGTTACATATTTAGTAATATATTCTTTCATAAAAGTACCCAACCACAAACTATCTTTTGATGCTTTTTCTTGAACCCATTTTGGTGTAGAACTGTGCCAAATTAAATTATGTCCAAATAATCTTTGCTTGTTTTTCTGTGCGTAATTAACAATGCTATCTACTATTTCCCATGAATAAACACCTTCTTTAGGCATAATACTATTCATTTTCATATCACTTGCAGAAGTAATGCTGTTAAAATTACTTTTCTGTAATTTTTGTAGTTGTGTATCTTTTAATAATGTCTTTATTTTGATAGCAGTTCCTATAGGAAAACTGGCGTACTCTTTTAGCCCTTTCACCTCTTCTTTTTTTACACCATTGTTACAAGAAAGCAATAAAAAAATTGTTGTAATTATAAAGATTGAGATAAAGTATTTACTGTAATTCATAATATTTGGAGTATTAACTAATTATTTTTCACAAAAAAAACAGTTAAATTTATAATGATATTTAACTGTTTTTATGCAAACTTCATTTAATAAAAAAAAAATAATTTATTCTAATCCTTCTAAAAAACCATCATAAGCAGGCTTTTTACTGTAATCATCATTAAACATTAATGGCCAATCTATATGACCCCAAAAATCTATTAACCAAGATTCATTATCTTTTAAACCCCAAACTGTTAGAGCATATTTATTGTCTAACGGAATCGAATTATAAATCTTTACAACTTCTTTGAATTTTACTTTTTGAGCATCTGCTCTTGCTGCAGTTAAAGATGTTTGGTCATTATTAGGATTAGCTCTAATATCTAATTCTGCAAAATGCAGTTTTAATCCTCTAGAAACGGTACCATCTGCAACTGCTTGAATATTTGACGCTGATGGCCCATTATAAGAAATGTGCATTTGTGCACCAACACCATCAACTAAATCTCCTAAATCATCAACTATATTAAACATTGCTGTTCTTTTTCCTGGACTAGAAGCCATGTTATAATCATTATAAAAGAGTAATACATCTGGGTCTGCATCTCTTGCCCATTGAAAGCATTTTTTAATATAATCATCTCCCATTTTATCTTTAAAAACACTACTTCTTAAAGGATTTCCACTTCCATCATCAATAGCCTCGTTTACAACATCCCAAGAAGCTATTTTACCTTTGTATCTTGTAACAGTTGTAGTAATATAATCTTTTACCATTGTTTCGAATTCTGCATTAGTTCCTGAAAAATTCTTAACCCAATCTGGAGTTGCATTATGCCAAATTAAAGCGTGTCCGTGTACATTAATTCCATTATCCACCCCAAAATTCACAATAGCATCAGCTGCCGTAAAGTCGTAGTTACCTTCTGACGGATACATTACATCCATTTTCATTTCATACTCTGAAGTAATACTTGAAAAATGTGTCTTTAAAATTTCTGTATGCTGACCACCCCCATTTACTCTTGATGCTCTTGTTATATTACCTACAAAGAAGGTAGTAGCTGCATCTTTTAAGATTGCTGAATTTGTGGAAGCACAAATACCATTAGGACAAATTCCTCCTGAAGAATTATCTACAACTACTGTTTTACTATCAACTGTTAACCCAGCATCATTTGTAACAATTAATCTTACAGAAAAAGTTCCATCAGTATCAAATCTAATTTCTTCTATCCCTGGTTGATCTAATACTAATGCTCCACCTTGACCAAAATCCCATTCACTTTTAAATTCTCCAGTTCCAACAGTTTTATTATCTAACAATAGTACATTTGAGTCTGATGAGGATATAGACATATTAAAAGCTGCTTGAACTTTTTCAACGGGAATTATTATTGGCCCATTGCTTCCCTCTTCACCTTCACAAGAAATGATTAATAGAAATAACGGCAACACCTTTAATATATTAAATAGATTTTTATATTTCATTTGTATTTTTTTTTAAATTTTACTGTTATTTTTTTTAAGTGGTGGTTATTTTTTATTAATTAATTTTTAACAACTTTAATATCATCGATATAGAAAGTCCCTGCAGAAGCTCCAACATCTAAAACTATTATAGTAGAATCTACTAAAGCATCAAAACTCATACTATATTCTGTCCAGTCTGATCCAGTTGTCATGTCTCCCATATAAGATTCATTACCAAGACCAGCATTTGTTGAAGCACGAACGGTTACTGGATCTCCTTTTACCCAAAAAGATATTTGATAACTGCTACCAACTTCAGTCGCTATTGCATCACTTTTAAGTTGAGTTTTCCATTGGTTTCCTGGATCATCATTTGGATTGGTAATTTTTAATGCTCTTGCTCCATTTCTAAATTCTTTAGTTTCTTCTGAAAAAGTAGCTCCTGAACCGTTATCAGCCAATGTCCAAGCATCAAAACTATCTCCACTACCGGCTTCTAGATCACCATTTGTAACGAGACCGCTATCAAATGCTACAAAAACTGGAGCAACAGTTACAGAAATTGCTTGGGATGTTTGTAAAAACCCACCTTCACCTAACATTGTTAAGGTAACAATTTTATTTCCACTCGCTGCATAAGTATAAGATACAGTACCTGGTCTATCTGCCGCACCTTTATCACTTGCAATATCAAACTCAAAAAAACTATAAAATTCTTCTTTATTTGGTGTTGTATTTTCAAAAATATAAGTACCTGTATCTTCAGAAGATACAGTTGCTGTAAATGTTGGCTGCACCAATTCTGGCGACACATCGTTCTCTTCACAAGAAATAAATATTGTTACTAAGAACAAGAAACTTAAAAATTTAGTGATTTTCATAATTATTTATAATTTATTAAAACATTCGTTATTACAACTTTAAATTTATAGATTGTTACTTGTTTAAAACATAAAAAATGATGCATTTCGTAAAAAAAATACATCATTTATGGTTTTTTATAGCGTTCATTCCCCTTTAATGGTAGTGTTCACTTCAAATTGAAATTATTAATTGATTTTTACATAATTTGCTTCATTATTATTTCTAACTACAATTATATATTTCTTTTCATCTTTACTAATTACCCCCATTCCTTTTACATCTCCTGATGCAAAAAATCCTGACTCCTTTCTTGAGACTGCTTTAAAGGTTCCATTACCATTTCCTTGTAAGAAAACACCATAACTAGCATCGTTTCTTGGTGTTTCTACTTCTGAACCGTGTAAATTACCAGCTACTATGGCATCTAAAAAACCATCCTTATTAAAATCTTTAACAATAATTTCATTTATGCTCGAAACTTGAACTTCTTGAGGCAGTTTATGAACAATAAGTTTTCCGTTTTTATTTTCTAAATAAATACTAGCAAACGATTTTACTTGATAATGTAAAGAAGATTCTAATGCTTTATCAGAAAAAACATCCACTAAAGTAGCTTCAGAAAAGCTTTCATAATTTTTAAACTTCTTTTTAATACTAGGTATTTGTTGCGATGAACATGACCTACCTCTTACAGGGTATTGCTTCCCTTCATTATAATAACTTAATACAATATCTTGTTTTTTATTCTTATCAAAATCATTCACATAAATATCAAAAGTTTCATCTTTATTTGCTTGATATTTGTAGTTTAATCCATTATTACCTATAATATAATCTGTGTCTCCATCATTATCAAAATCTCCTTGATTGATGCTCCACCACCAACCTGTAGTGCTTTTATCTAAACCTATTTTTTCTGAAACATCAACAAAACCTTTTTTATTATTTTGTAGTACTTTTATAGGCATCCATTCTCCAACAATTATAATATCTTTTAAATTATCATTATTAATATCTGTTATTGTTGCTGATGTTGCCATTCCTAAATCTTTAAAAGGTTTTGCAAAATCATCAGAAAAGAACTCAAATTTTGCATTACCTTTTGAACCAACATTTTTCAACAAATATGTTGTAGCAGGTAATGGATATTGACCAGGAATTTGACGACCTAAAACCAATAAATCTTCTTTACCATCATTATTAAAATCGGCATTATAAGCCTTTGATCCACTTGAAATAAATTTAGGTAAAGTTCCTTTTTTTGCTTTTGAAAAAATTCCTTTTCCCTCATTTATATATAATCTGTCTTGTAGTGATTCTGAATTTGCATCAAACTCATAACCACCACTTACAACATACAAATCATTATCTCCATCATTATCTGCATCAAAAATTAAAGCTCCTAAATCTTCACTTTCTTTATCTTGCTGTAAAAAACTGGTCCCTTGTTCTATGAAGCCTGTTTTAGTTTGATAAAATAAAACACCTAATTTACCTTTTGATCCTCCAATATAATAATCTTCTAAACCATCATTATTTAAATCACCAATTGCTAAAGTTGGTCCTAATGAAGACATTTTATGAGGCAACAAAACTTGTGTTGCAAAATCGTCGTGTTTGTTTTCTTTGTGTTTGTATTTTGGAAATAAATTGTTTTCTGTTGTAAATAGTTTTTCTTTTTCTACTTCTTTTTGGTTTGTTGGTTTTAATGCATCCTCATATTTAAAAGTAAGATTATTATTTACATCGACATTTTTTAAAACTTGAGTATTTCCATTATGCCACACTACTTTTACTTCATCAATTTTAGTGGTTTTAGCTAAACCAAAATGCAATTCTGGTGCAACAGAAGATTGAAAACCTCTTGTTAATGTTAACTCTTGCATTTGTGTTTTATCAGCAGTTTTTACATAAACACGATTTCCTAAACCAAATTTATTGTTTAGACCTCCTTTGAAATTCACCTTTAAATAATTACTTTTTTCAGCACTCTTATTCTCAAAAACAGCTGCATAATCGTCTATATTATTGGTAATAATTTCTAAATCTCCATCATTATCTAAATCTGCATAAACTGCTCCATTAGAAAAGCCTTCAAATTCTATTCCCCATTCTTTATTGGCTTTTTTAAAATTTAGATTTCCATTATTTTTAAAAATGAAATTATCTATTTTTTCTGATGGAATTTGCATACTCATCTCCAAAGATTTCTCTTTACCAAGATTAGCATCTTCTAATTTTTTGAAATAATCTCTGTTATTTACTTCTCTTCTTGTACCATTTGTTATAAAAACATCTTTGTTACCGTCATTATCAAAATCTGCCATTAATGGTCCCCAACTCCAATCTGTAGAAGAAGTACCTGTAATTCTAGAAATATTTGAAAAATATGGGTTTCCATCAGTAAAAACACCTGAATTTAATTGAAAACAGTTTTGCATATATTGATAATGAAAGCCAGCATCTACAACACTCCAAAATAAATCAGGATTCATACTTGCCATATTTGCTTTTTGTCTACGGTTACTTTTAGCATCCATATCTACTTGAAAAATATCTAAATTTCCATCATTATTAAAATCAGCAATATCAACTCCCATTCCATAGAAAGCAGTATGAGCAGTTGCTTTTTTTACAACTTCTTTAAACGTTCCATCTTTTTGATTGATGTACATAAAATCTGGAGAACTAAAATCGTTAGAAACATATAAATCTTGCCATCCATCATTATTTAAATCTCCAACAGTTGCACTTAAAGACAAACCAAAGCTTTTTAAACCAGCTTTATCAGTAACATTTGTAAATGTATTTCCATCATTTCTGTATAAATGATCAGACTCGTTTTCTTTTACATTTTTCATTTTCATTTGATAAACAAATGCCGGAGAACTAAATTTTAAAGGAGGATAATTTGCCACATAAACATCTAAATCACCATCATTATCATAATCAAAAAAAGTAGCATTTACACTATTTCCATCATCTGCTAAACCATATTTTTCTCCTTGTTCTGTAAATGTATTATCTTTATTATTGATAAATAGTTGATTTTTTTTAGATCCAAATTTTCCAGAAACAGAACAATAAATATCTAAAAAGCCGTCATTATTTACATCTGCCATTGTAACTCCTGTATGCCATTCCTTGTTACCAGAAACACCAGCTTTATCTGTGATATCTTCAAACTGTAAGTTTCCTTTATTTAAATATAATTTATTTGAAACTTGGTTCCCTGTAAAATATAAATCTGGTAAACCATCATTATTAATATCGCCTACAGAAACGCCTCCACCCATATAAATATAGGAATAGGTAAAATAATTTATAGAATCGTTTTCTGTAAGAATATTTTGAAAATCGATATTTGTATCAGTAAAATTTAACTGACTAAAAATTTTTGTCGATGTTATATTAATTTCTTTTTTAGCTGATGTACAATTCCAAAGAATAAGTATTGTAAGTAATAATAAAATGTGTTTAAAATAAGATTTCATTTTTATATTATTTTTTGAATATGGATAATTCATTGTTATTATTTGCGATTATAAAATAGATTATATTGCCAATTTTTATGCTTTTTATTCTTTTGGCATTTTTAGCATTGTAGAAATTCAAATCTTTACAAGGCACTAAATCCCCTTCTTTTGTTCCCACTAAAATATAGCCAATATTGGCATCATATCTAATGGTTTCTACTTCAGATTCGTGAATTGCTCCAACACCAATAACATCTAATAATCCATCATTATTTATATCGGTAATTTCAAAACTTTGAGTTGGGCCTAATTGTGATGAATTTGGTAATTTTTGAAGTGTAAAAGTTTTATCTCCATTGTTTTTAATAAGTATAGAACTAAATTCATATACTTCTTTGTGATAAGAAGTCTCTAAAGCTTTGTTTCCATAAATATCTATCAACGTCGAATTTGCAAACTCTTTATATGTTTTTGTTTTATTGTTGATAAAACTATTTTGCTGTGTAGAGCATTCTTTACCTCTTAAAGGAACTAAATTTCCTTTATACTCTTTACTTAACACCATATCAAAAGTATTATTTTTATCAAAATTATTGGCAAAAATATGTAAAGGTTTTTCTTTTGATGGATGAAATTTATTGTTATTCCCTAAATTTCCAACTACATAATCTTTGTTTCCATCATTGTCTATATCTATTTCAGAAATGGTATTAAACCAGCCATTTGTGTTTTCAAAATTTGTTGTTTTAGATTTTTTGAACGTACCCTTTTCATTCATAAATAAAGTGATAGGAAACCAATGGCCTACAACAAATAAATCTTTATCTCCATCATTATCTATATCTGAAAACAACATATCTTTTACAATTCCTATTTCAGAAAATTTATCAATTACATTTTTGGTTACGTCTTTGAAAACACCTTTTTTGTTTTCTAAAACATACGATTCACCTGAAAGCGGATATTTTCCTGACAAGGAAGAAGCACCTATAAATAAATCTTCATCTCCATCATTATCATAATCAAAAGCTTTTACAACGTTTGTTGCATTAAGATTTTTTAATAAATTATTACTTTTAGAGAAAATGCCTTTTCCGTTATTCAAGTACAATCTATCTTCAGAAAATTTACTTTTTTCTGATACTTCATAATTACTACTAACTACGTACAAATCAAGATCTCCATCTTTATCAGCATCAAAAAACAAAGAGAAAACATCTTCAAAACCAGCATCTTTATCAAATAATTTTTGAATTGATTTTGTAAAACCTCCATTTAAATTTTGTACATAAATTTCTGCAGATTGATTTCTTGCACCACCCACAAAAAAATCTTCTAAACCATCGTTGTTTAAATCTCCAACAGAAATTGCTGGTCCCTTTTGTGACAATTTTTGGGGTAATAAAACTTGTTTTGAAAAGTCGTTGAATTCATTTTCTTTGTGAATAAAATCAATTCCCAATCTTTTAGGGTTAATCTGTTTTAAATTTCTATTTACTTTTTGTTTTAAGACTAATTTTCTTGAAGCTTCTTTTATATTTAATACTAATGTTTTATTTACTTTAACATCCTCTAATCTCGTAACCAATCCATTATGCCAAATAACCTCAACAGTATTTATTCTTTCTTGTTTTTTTAAACCGAAATTTAAAATACTTGTTACTGACGATAAATAACCTCTTGAAGTATAAATCTCTTGATATTGATTTCCTTCATCAGTATAAATTTTTACTTTTGAGCCAATAGCTTTTTTGTTTTTATGATCACCAATTAATTTTATTTTTAAAAAATTATTGGTTGAATTATTTTTGTAAATACTTGCCAAATCAGACATATTATTGAGTACTAAATCTAAATCTCCATCATTGTCTAAATCTGCATATGCAATTCCATTAGAGTTTGTTTTTTGTTGAAAACCCCATTTTTTAGTTACATCATCAAATGATAAATTTGCCTTATTTTTATAAATATAATTTGCTGTTTTTTCTGAAGGAATCATTTCTATAACTTCCATTTTTGTCATAGAAACATTGTTATCTAAATTCTCCTTTATTTTTCTTGCATAATCTTGATTTGCAAAATTGCGTTCAATACCATTTGTAACCACAATATCTTTATACCCATCATTATCGAAATCAGCTATTAAAGTAGACCAACTCCAATCTGTTTTTGCAACATTTGCTAGCTGACTAATATCGCTAAAAGAGCCATTTCCGTTATTTAATTGCAACATATTAGACATATAAGGATAATGATATTCTGCATTTACAATTTTTTTAAAACCTTCTGTATTCATAGAAGGCATATTTTCTTTACTTTTAATATGATCTTGTGCAGACATTTCTAAAACCATTAAATCTGGTAGAAAATCATTATTAATATCTGCAAAATCAGACCCCATACTATTATACGAAATATGATTTAGTCTTGTTTTTATTTGATTAGAAAAAGTACCATTTCTTTTGTTGATGTATAAAAAATCTGGGATTATATAATCATTAGCTACATAAATGTCTGGCCAACCATCATTATTAAAATCGCCAATTGAAGCACTTAATCCCCAAGCTTTATTTGCAATACCAGATTTTAAAGTTACGTCTGTAAACGTATTACCATCGTTTCTAAATAAATGATCTGATGTTTGTGGATTTAATTTCTGCTTTCCTATTTTTTCTAACCGTAACGTGTTTTCAAAATCCACTCTATGGTTTACCAAATACATATCTAAATCTCCATCTTTATCGTAATCAAAAAAGTAAGATTGCATCGAAAAGCCATCAGAATCTAAACCCCATTTTTTTGCTTCTTCTTTAAAAGTATTGTTTTTTTGGTTGATAAAAAGTTTGTTTTTTCTTAATTCATTATTATTTAATGAAGCAGATTTACACACATAAATATCTTGCCAACCATCGTTGTTAATATCTATAATAGAAACTCCTGTAGTCCATCCTTCTTTGTCTTCTACTTTTGCTGATAACGTAATATCATCAAAAGAAAAATTACCTTCATTAAGATATAATTTATTAGAGTTTTGGTTAGATGTAAAGTAGATATCTTCTAAACCATCATTATTAAAATCTGCAGTTGCAACACCACCACCAGCTAAAGCGTATGTGTAATTTAAACAGTTAAAATCGTTGGTTTGCTGAACTTTATTTAAAAAATCTATATTCGATTTTTTTGCAGAAACAAGTGTAAATTTTTCTTTCGGTACATCTTTGATTTCATTTTTTTTATTGCAAGAAAAAACCCCTAAGAAGAGAGGAATTATAAAATAATATTTAGTTGAATATTGCATGTTTTTAAAAATGAGAAAAACAGCGCTTCGTTAGAATACGCTGTTTTAATTAATTAACTCAAATCAAATTAAAGTTGTACTCTTTTTTAATATCCAGGGTTTTGATCATCACTTGTAACGTTTGGATTTGATGAAATCTCCTGATCTGGTATTGGCCATAACTCATGTTTACCAGCCTGGAAACCAGTACCAGATAAAAAAGTTGCAGCTCTATCCCAACGAATAAGATCATCAAAACGAACTTGCTCTCCTACTAATTCTACTTTTCTTTCTTGAACAATTGCTTCAAAAACTTGAGTTTTACCTAAAGTTAAAGGTAAAGGAAGTAAATTAGCTCTATTCCTAACTCTATTAATTAAACCTATAGCTTCAGATTGAGTTCTAGCTTCATTGGCACATTCTGCCATCATTAATAACACATCTGCATAACGAATTACTTTTGCATTGATACCAGATTCTTGAGCTTCGTCAGTTTGTTTGTAATAGTTTTGGTATTTTTTCCAAGCTCTTGGCTTCTCAATACTTTCTGCTTTAAAATTATCAGCTATCATGGTGTTATTTCCATTATTGTAAGTATCTCCTACAAAATACATTGTACCGTTTAATCTGTTATCACCAGCTTCGTAAGAATTAAATATATCATCAGAAGGGTAGCAGTTAAACCAATTTAGGTTTCCATAATCTTGTCCTCTAAAAGTAGCATGGTTTTGTCCTGCACCAACTACAGGTCCTCCCCACTTATCAGCAGTACCTAAAGTTAAGTCATATTGAACTTCCCATACCGATTCTATACCATGTTCTGTTTCTTCTTTAAAGTTATCGTAAAAATTAGGCTCTAAGTCATATCCACTCATTTTTTCAAAAGATGTTAATGCTTCACCATATCTTTTCTCATACAATAAAACTTTTCCTAAGAAAGCTTGAGCAGCTCCTTTAGTAGCTCTTCCTAAATCTTCTGCAGCTTTAGAAAACAAATTAGTTGATGCATATTCTAAATCTTCTATTATTAAACTAATAACATCTGCTTTTGGGCTTATTGGCTTCCCTTCAGTTTGTGTGAAATCTCCGTTATGTATTGGAACATTTCCAAATCTGGTAACCAACATCCAATAGTATTGCGCTCTTAAGAATCTAGCTTCTGCATAATACTTTTTTCTATTAGTAACACTTAATTCTGTTACTGGTATTGCATCAATAATTGCTGCGTTACCAATTACAAAGTTTGCTTTATTAATACCTCTGAAGCAAGAATCCCAGTAATCTCTAATTGAACCGTTTGTAGAATTAAAAGTAAACTCTTTAAAAGTTCTTTTATCTGGTTCCATTTGAGGGTTATCTGCATTTTCCTGAGACATATTGTCCATCATATACCAAATTAATCTACCATACAAACCAACCGTCTGTAAGTTTGCATAAGCTGCATTTACAGCTGCCTGAACTTGTGCCTCGTTTGCAAAGTAAGTTTCAGGGGTTATTTGATTTGGATCTGATAGCTCTAGATCATTTGTACTACAAGAATTAATAGCAAAAACTCCTGCAAGAAATAGAAATAAAATTTTATATTTTTTCATGATTATTATTTTTTAAAATGAAACTTGAATTCCGAATAAGAAAGATTTAGGTTGTGGATATGTTCCATAATCTACACCTGATGTTAATTCTGGATCTAAACCTGAATAATCTGTTAGAGTAATTAAGTTTTGTGCACTCGCATACACTCTAAGTTTGTTAAACATTTTATTAGGAACTGTATATCCCAAGCTAATATTTTTTAACCTGGTATAAGAACCATCTTCAATATACCTATCTGATATTGCATGGTTTTGCTGAGCTCCATTAAATCTTGGCATCGTAGTAGAAAGGTTAGCAGGTGTCCAGCTATCTAATAATTTAGGACTACCGTTAAATGCTCTACCAGCACCACCCTCTAAATCATATTTATTTGTATTGTAAACATCAACTCCTTTTACACCTGTAATAAATAAAGCTGCATCAAAGTTTTTATAATTAGCACTTAAGTTTAAACCATAGGTAAAATCTGCAAGTCCATCTCCTAACACAGTTCTATCATTAGAATTAATATCACCATCTCCATCTAAATCTTTATATCTAATATCTCCTGGTTGCACAGCAGTTTGCCCAGGATTTGCAGTAAATACAGCATCTACTTCTGCTTGGTTTTGGTAAATACCATCACTGATAAAACCCCAGAAATGGTTTATAGATTCTCCTACTTGAATATTAGTAATATTACCTGCACCATCTTTCATTGCATTTCCAGGAATTTCATCTACCCCTAAAACTAAAACTTCATTAGAACTAGTTCCAATATTCATATTTGCAGACCAAGTAAAATCACCTTCGGTATCATTATATCCTACCATAGCTTCAAAACCTTTTGTTTCTACAGAGCCAATATTTGAAGTAATACTACCAGCATTAGAACCTGATGATAATGCTGTTGGTAAACTAACTAATAAATCATCACTTGTGTTCTGAAAATATTCTAAACTAGCCGTAATTTTGTTGTTAAAGAAACCTGCATCAAGACCAATATTTAACATCGTAATTTCTTCCCATTTTAAA
This sequence comes from uncultured Polaribacter sp., assembly GCA_963975825.1. Taxonomy (GTDB): domain Bacteria; phylum Bacteroidota; class Bacteroidia; order Flavobacteriales; family Flavobacteriaceae; genus Polaribacter. The sequence goes on along the minus strand of CAXBIR010000040.1, from coordinate 12,390 downwards.
TCTGGATTTGAACCACCGTTTTCTGTAAAACCAGCACCATTTGTACTTCCTAAAGGGTATTGAAAACCTCCAGTAAGAGTAGCACTGTATTGGTAATCTCCAATAGCATCGTTACCAGTAATACCATAACTAGATCTTAGTTTTAAATTATTGATGGCACTATCATCTCCAAAAAAGTCTTCTTCAGAAATAACCCAACCTAAAGATGCTGAAGGGAATGTACCCCAACGATTGTTTGCACCAAACCTAGATGAAGCATCTCTTCTTACGGAAGCAGAGAAAATATATTTGCTATCAAAGTTATAGTTTAATCTAGCTAAATAACCTTGTCTAGTTGTTTTGCTATTACCACTGTTAATAGTTTGGCTATCTGCACCAAACTGCTGTAATTCATCTGTAACAAGGTTTCTTGCACTACCACCAAAACCTGAAAAAATATTTTCTGTCTTTTCAGCTAAAGCTAAAAATTCAATATTATGTTTTTCTGCAAATGTTTTAACATAGTTTAAACTATTTGTAAAAACTAAAGCTTGCCCCCAACTTGAACCTTTATTATAAGAAGCAAAATTTTGTGCATGTGTATTACTAGGATCATCAGAAAAACTAGCTATAAACGTGCTGCCTCTTCCATTAAAATAATCTAAACCTACTTGTGTTCTAAATTTAAGACCTTCAATAATATCATATTCACCATACAAGCTTCCAATAACACCTATATTATTATTATCAATTACTGGGTGCGTTTGAATTCTAACAGGATTCTCTGCATCTTGTCCATCACCAGCATTTGATGGCCCTTGAAAACCACCTGGGTTATTAGGGTTATATACCGGTAAAAATGGTGCTGATTTTATAGCATGTGTTATTAATGTTCTACCACCTCCACTTTGTTCTCCTTTTGACTTGCTTATAGCTATAGACATTGTTTGTCCAAACTTAAACTTACCTAGATTATAAGAACTATTTGCTCTAAAAGAATAACGATCAAAACCAGTATTAATAATTGTACCTTCTTGCTTTAAATATTCTGCTGAAAAAAACTGTGTACTGTTTTCAGTTCCTTTAGAATAATCTAACTTATAATCTTGAATTAAACCTACTTGAAAAATTTCATCTTGCCAATTTGTATTGTTTTGAAATAAAGCCAAAGGTCTGTCTGGGTATACATTGTTATTAGAAGTAAACTGTAAGTATTGTACAGTATTCATAAGGTCATATCTATTTGTAACCATTTGGGCACCTGTATATGTACTGATATTTAATTTACCTTTTCCTAATTTTCCTGTTTTAGTAGTAACCAATACAACACCATTAGAACCTCTTGCACCATATAGTGCAGTAGTAGACGCATCTTTTAATATCGATACATTTTCTATATCTGAAGGGCTAATTCCAGAAAGATTACCTACAATAACACCATCAATAACAAATAAAGGAGTATTGTTCCCAAAAGTACCTAAACCTCTAATTAAAACTTGAGGACTAGACCCAGGAGACCCGTTATTAATTACAGTTACACCTGCTGCTCTACCTTGCAAGGCTTGTTCTGCATTTGTTACTGGTAATGCGGCCATTTCTTCTGCACCTACTGTTGCAATGGCACCTGTAACTGTTTTTCTACTTTGTTTACCATAGGCAACAACGACAATTTCATCAAGACTTTCTGAGGACTCTAATAAAACAACATCTATACTTGTTCTATCTCCAACTAAAACGGTTTGACTAGTCATACCAATGTAAGCAAAGACTAACTCATCTGTAGACGAAATATTCTCCATCTTAAAAAGACCATCAAAATCTGTTTGCACACCTTTTTGCGTTCCTTTTACTAATATACTAACACCAGGTAATAATTCTCCTGTAGAATCTTTCACTGACCCGCTAACGGTCTTGGATTGTGAAAACATACTCTGAGAACATATCATAACTAATGCTATGATAGCGATTTTCATTTTTATCATTTTGAGTAATTTAAATTAATTGAATTTTTATTTATTGAATTTGAACTTTTGTAATTAAAACATTATCTTCTGGTGTAACCGTTTTATTTGGTTGTTTACCACCAATACTTATATTGATTATACCAGATTCTATGATTCTTTTTCCTTCTTCAGAAATTCTTGCATATTTTTTTGGCGGAATTTTAAATGTCACTTTTTTTAATTCATTAGCTTTTATAAAGACTTTTTCAAAACTAACTAAACTTCTTATTGGGTTATTTTGAATTTTATCATTCTCATGTGTAACGTAGCATTGAATAACTTCTTCACCTGAATATTTGCTATTATTTTTTACATCAACAGAAATAACAATATCATCATTCTTTGCAATTTTATCTGAAATTTCTAAATTTGAATACTCGAATTTAGAATAACTTAAACCATGACCGAAAGGAAATAAAGGCTCACCCTTAAAATATTTATAAGTTCTGTTTTCCATGTTGTAATTTTTAAAATCTGGAAGATCTTTTACAGATTTATAAAAAGTTACGGGTAATTTTCCTGACGGATTATAATCACCAAAAAGAATATCTGCAATTGCCCTACCACCAAATTCACCAGGATACCATGCTTCTAAAATTGCAGGAACATTTTTAGAAGTCCAATTAATAGCTAAAGCACTTCCATTCATTAAAACAACTACTGTTGGTTTACCAAGTTTTTGAATTTTTTTAACTAATTCTAACTGTGTTTTTGGTAATGTAATTTTAGACCTATCACCTTTATCAAAACCTTCTATAACAACAGGCATTTCTTCACCCTCTACTTCTGGAGATAATCCTAAACATAGAATTACTACTTCAGATTTTTTTGCTGCTTCAATTGCTGGCGTTAATAAATCTTCATTTAATTTTGCCCAAACTAAATGTGCTTGAGGATCTGAAAGTGTGTTGCTATATTCTATTCTTATTTTATAAGACTCTTCCGCTTTTAATTTTGCATCAAAATATTCTAATTTAGGCTCATAATCTGCACTATATTCAAACTTTAAAGAATCATTAATAAACAGTTTTGCATAACTACTCGCTTTTAAACCAATTCTATAATCTCCTGATTCTTTTGGAGATATTTTTCCTGTCCATCTTACTGAAAAATCATCCGATTTTAAATCTTTTATAGGTCTAATAGGTGTCCAAATAAAATTGATAGTTTCATCACTTCTTACAAATACTGGTTCTCCTTCTAAATTACTATTGTTGTAATATTCAGCTTTAAGCCCTATACCTTTTTCATTTATTAAAACCTCTTTAGGAATTGTTTTTAATGTTGGCCATTCTTCTGCTATATAAGAACCTAGAGCATAATTAATAGTTGTGTTTGGTAATTTTTCTTGAAGTCCTTTTAACGGTGTAATAAAATTATGAGGTGTTCCATGATAATTACCTAACAATGCTTGTTTAGAATCTGCATTCGGACCAATTACCGCTATCGATTTAGTACTTTTACTTAAAGGCAAAGTATTATTGTCATTTTTTAACAATACCATAGATTCTTTGGCAATTTGTTCAGACAATTTGTAATGTTTTTCACTTGCAACAACATCGTATGGTATCTTAGACCATTCAACATCATCCTGATCATCAAACATTCCTAACTTAAAACGTGCTGTAAATAATCTTATTAAAGCAACATCAAGTTGTTTTTCATCAATTAATTCTTTTAAAACTGCCTCATTTAAATTAGGATCATATACACTTCCACAATTTAAATCTGTACCACTAATTACAGCTAAAGCTCCAGCTTCTTCAGGTGTTTCTACAACTGCATGTTTATCTTCTTCCCAAAAATCGGTTACTGCCCAACAATCTGAAACCACATAGCCTTTAAAACCCCAATCTTCTCGTAATATCTTTTGAAGTAACATTTCACTACCACAACAAGGTTTACCATCATATCTATTATAAGCACACATAACAGAATGTACTTTTGCTTCTATAACAGCGGCTTCAAAAGCAGGTAAATAGGTTTCGTATAAATCTTTTGTTGTTGTTACATAATTATCTTGATGTCTAGATTTTTCTGGACCACTATGAACAGCAAAATGTTTTGCAGTAGCAACAACTTTTAAATACTTTTCATTATCACCTTGTAAACCTTTTATATAGTTTACACCAATTCTACTAGTTAGTAACGGATCTTCTCCATACGTTTCTTGCCCTCTTCCCCAACGTGGATCTCTAAATATATTAATGTTTGGAGTCCAAAAAGTAAGACCTTGTCCCATTCTTCTTTGTCCTTTACTAATAAATTTATGATATTTTGCTCTAGCTTCATCAGAAACTACAGTTCCCATATCAAAAATTAAGTCTGGGTTCCAAGTTGCTCCCATTCCTATTGCTTGAGGAAAAACAGTTGCTTCACCAGCTCTTGCAACTCCATGCAAACATTCGTTCCACCAATTATATTCCGGTACATTTAATCTTTCAATAGCAGGAGCATCATATCTCATTTGAGATATTTTTTCTTTCAATGTCATTCTATTAACTAAATCAGCAACTCTTTCTTTAACAGTTAAAGATTGATTTTTAAAACTAAAATCAGAATCGTTTTTACTGCATGAAAAAACAAGAAATAACGAAATGAAGCATATTTTAAATGCAACATTAGATTTTAGTTTTTTGATGTTTATTTTACTTTTTTTCAAGTCTATTAATTAAAGATTAAAACTAATAACAGTATTAAAAAACCCACTATTACGATTTCTGAAATTATATTTCTTATTGGATTTTTTTTCTGCATAATTAACTCTTACTACTTCTCAAATATAGAAAGTTGATGCTCCTTTGAGTAAAAAAAAGAACGCATGAGATGTTAATTTTGGCTCTTTTTGGGGTAAAATAGCATAAACACACTATCTATATTAGCTTTTAGTAACTAATTTTACATTTAAGAAATAAAAAGGAAAGAGTTATTGTTTTTCTTTGATAACAACCTCCGTTGGAAGCATTCCAAAATGTGCTTTGAAACATTTTGTAAAATAAGAAGCTGAAGAGAAACCAACTTTAAAACCAACCTCGCTTATAAATGCAGAACCTGTTTCTAAAATTTGATACGCTCTTTCTAATCTAATTCTTCGTAACAGTTCGTTTGGAGTTTGCCCTGTTAAAGATTTTATTTTTCTGTATGATTGACTTTTACTTAAGTTTAATTCATTAGCTAATTCTTCTACACTTAAACTAGAATTACTAATATTTTCACCTATGTACGCTAAAACCTTATTAATAAACTCTTTGTCTATAGAGGTAGCATTTGTATTTTCTTTTGATCCACTAACCTCACTAAAGTATTTATCAAAAATTAATTTTCTACTTGTAATTAACTGAGACAATCTTAAAGTAAGCAAACGCATATCGAATGGTTTGGTCATATAGGCATCAGAGCCATGTTCGATTCCTTCAATACGATCATCAATTCTTGCTTTTGCAGTAAGCATTAATAAAGGAATATGACTTGTTTTAATATCTGTTTTAATACGTCTACAAAATTCAAATCCATCCATTTCTGGCATAATTACATCTGTTAAAATTACATCAGGAAAAGATTTCTCTGCAATTTTTAAACCTTCTAAACCATTATTTGCCAATAAAACTTTGTAGGTTTTACTTAATTCTGTTTTTAAATAATTTCTTAACTCAGTATTATCCTCAACCACTAAAATAGTATACTTTTTAGTGGTTGCTTTTTCAACTTCAACATCCTCTTCCTTTTCTGAAATTTTATTTTCTGGGATAAAGTTTATTTCTTTTTTAGGAAGATCTGACTCCGCTTTAAAACTCTTAATTTCATCTTTAGTAAAATGCTCTTTTCCTTTTGGTAAAATTATTCTAAAGGTAGTTCCTTCATCTATTTTACTAGTTACTTCTATTTTACCTTTATGTAAATTAACAAAACTACTAACTACTTCTAGCCCAATACCTGTTCCTCCATAGTAAGTTTTATTAAGACTCTCTACTTGATAAAATCTTTCAAATATTTTATCTACCTGATCTTCTTCTAACCCTTTACCTGTATCTGATATTACAATTTCTACTACTTTTACAGGTTTTGTTGATGAAATAAGTGGTAGTATATAGTCTTCATCATTGTCTATTAAATTTACATTGATCACACCATTATCAGGAGTCACTTTTATTGCATTTGACAAAATATTAAAAATAATTTTTTCTAGCATACTTTTATCTGCCCATGCTTTTATTAACCCCATTTCTGTATCTAAGCTCAAAAATATATTTCTGTCTAAAGCTTCTTCTTTAAAGAACAGCACAATATTCTTGGTAAAATCTACCAAATTTAATTCTGAAGCTCTAACTCTTACTTTATCAAACTCCAACTTTCTTAAATCCATCAGCTCGTTTATAAGCCTAAATAATCTATCAGAATTTCTATAAATAGTACTGTGTTTAGATTTTACTTTTTCAGGTAAATTTAAACTTTCATCCCTCATTATATCTTTTAACGGATTTAAAATCAACGTTAATGGCGTTCTAAATTCGTGAGAAATGTTCGTAAAAAATTGTAATTTATTTTTATTTAAAATCTCTTCCTGAATTCTTTGAGTTCTTTCGTTTTTTATAAGTTCTTTTTCTTTTATTCTATTTCTTGTTATTTTATTTAAAAGTAAAAATCCTAATCCAAAAAGTAAAATATAAGAAGCCAACGCCAAATTAGTTTTCCACCAAGGAGGTAATATTTTTATTCTTAACTCTAATGGTTTTTCATTCCAAAATCCGTCGTTATTTGCTGCTTTTAATTTAAAAACGTAATCACCATAATCTAAATTAGTATATGTTGCACTTCTTTGGTTTCCTACATAATTCCAAGACTCTTCTAAACCTTCTAAGTAATATGCATATTGATTTTTTTCTGGTCTTGTATAATTAATCCCTGTATATTGTATGGTAAATACAGATTGTTCATGATTAAATTTTATATTAGATGTTTCAGTAATTGTTTTTGTAAGTGGAGAATTTTCTTCATTAGGAATCACGTCCTTGTTAAAGATTTTTAAACCCGTTAAATAAAGAGAAGGTACACTAGAATTTGTACTTAAGTCTTTTGGGTTAAAAAAATCTACTCCTTTATAATTTCCAAAATAAAGTTTTCCTTCATCGTCTCTTAATACTGCATTAAAATTAAAATCATCAGATAATAAACCATCGTTTGTAGTGTAATTAACAACTTCATTTGTTTTTAAATCTAGCTTTGTAATTCCAGCATTTCCACTTACCCAAATATTACCATTTTCATCTTCTATGATACTTGCAATATTTTCTTCTTTAAGGCCAGAAAACTTATTAAACCATTTAAATTCGTCTGTCTTTTTATCATACCTACATAATCCAGCTCCTCTTGTACCAATCCAAATATAATTATCTGTACTTTCATATAAGGATAATATGTGCGTTGAACTGCTTTGGTTATTGTTTGAATTAGCCATTAACTTCACAAATGAACTTATACTGAACTCACCTTCTTTAGTATTTATATTAAAAAGCCCTGTAGTAGTTCCTAACCAAATTGAACCATCATTATCTACCAATATTTTTCTAACATCGCTGGTATTTATACCATGCTTTACAAATTCTTCCGAATTGTGATGTGTTAAAACATTCGTTTTCGGGTTAAAAGTATAAACACCTGTATAAAAAGTTCCTATCCAAATAACACCTTCTTTATCCTCAGTAATGCTTAAAATTGCATTAGATAATAATTTTCCATTAGAATTTTTGATATTAATATTCGTGATTTTTTTAGATCCATCTTTTAAAATGTAAATTCCATTATCCCAACTTCCTGCCCAAACATTCTTTTTACTATCAATATAAATAGTTTGAATATGATTACTTGTAAGACCTGAATATGTTTTATCATTAGATGTATTTATGTGATCTACTTTAGATGTTTTAATGTCAAAAACATCAATACCTCCACCATCCATTGTTATCCACAATTTATCATTAGCATCTTTTACGATACCAGTAACCGATCCTGTTTGTAAAGAATTTGGATTATTTTCTAAGCTTTCTATGTTATCAAATTTATCAAATAAATTATCACTAACAACAACACCATTATTGTAATAACCCATCCATATTCTCTGATTATTATCAACAAATAATGACCAAATTGAATTTGAACGAATACTATTTTTGTCTTTTTTATTATAGAGGTAGTTTTTTATTAAAGAACCATTAGAATCCATGTGAAAAAGACCGTCATTTTCTGAACCAAACATGAAGGTTTTATCGGCTAATTCTGCTAAAGATAAGATGCGTTTTTCAGTTATCGGAAATTGCGAGAAATCAACAATATTATCATCTTTAAATTGATACTTAAAAACACCTTTGGTGTAGCTTCCTGCCCACAAATTATTGTCTTTATCAACCAATAAAGTTTGAATAGGTATAGCGAAATTTAAAATATTGGAATCCTCTATTTTTTTAGGTTTTAAAATTGTTGAGTTTAGAGTATCTAACTTTCTTAACCCTAAACTTGTACCCAAAAATATAGTACCATTTTTAATCTTTTGTATACTGTTTATAGCTGGTCTACTATTATCTTTACAAGCTATTCTTTGTATTTCATTCGTTTTTAAATTAAGCTTAAATAAACCATTTAACCTTGTGCCAATGTAAAGGTTACCTCTAGATTCTAGAATACTTAAAACAGATATATTAGCATTATTTAATAGCCCAACAGATATTTTTTTAAACTGATCTAAATCTCTATTGTAAAGATTTAAACCATCTTCTGTACCAATCCAAAGGTTATTATCTTTGTCTAAATAGGAAGAAAACACCAAATTACTACTTATAGAGGTTTCATCTTCTTGCATAAACTTGTAAGAAGTGTAATCGAGACCATCAAATTTATACAGACCAGATCCATTTGTTCCTATCCAAATAAACCCTTTATTATCTTGAATAATAGTATAAATACCAACTTTAGAAATACCTTCTTTTATATTTTCAAAATTAAAATTTTGCGTTTTATATTGTGCCTGAATTGGTACACAAAAAAATGTGCAAAGAGACAGCATAAAAGTAATACACCATTTAAGTTGCATAATTTAATTTTTTAATTGGGACTAAAGTTACTCTTTTTTGTTAAAATAAAACGGTCCATTTTAAAACCATCTTCTCTCATAGAAAAAGACAATACGTACTCTCCTGATTTATCAAAGTTTAAGTAAATTGTTTTTTCTGTACCACAATGATTATCTGTCATTCTTTGTGCAGAAGACCAAGTCCATTCATTTTTACCATCGCACCATTGCATTCTTGCACCACTTTCTTGCCAATTTTCATTAAAACCAACATGTACTCCGTTATCTTCTGTACCTGTAGAAAGTGCATTTACCCAAATATAATATTTTCCAGGATTATTTATTTTTATTTTATACGAAATAACACCTCCTGTACCAGAAATTGGAAAGAAGTTTTCTCCTAAAATAAGTTTATCATCATGTGTAACCCTAGTATCTGGTAATGCTTGGATATAACTGTTTTTATTAGCAGAATTACTATAGTTTTCTCCGCTTATTTTATCATCCAAAGATCTTACAACCCAATTTCTCTTTGTGCTATTGTTATTTTTATAATGATAATTTTCAGCTTCAATTTCTAACATTCCGTCTTTTTCTTCAAAATATTTTGTGTCTGCTAGTATTTTTAGCAACGAATAATCTTTAGGAGTAAAAGTAATAGAATTCCATCTTCCTCTAGACCAAGCTGTTTCATTTCCTTCTGGAATTAAACCGTTTGTAACCGCTTTAGAGCTTATTTCTAGGATATCATTTTCATGTAAAAAGACATTCTCAATTTGGTGTCTAACATTTTTAAAATCTTCAGAAACTCTAGGGTTTTTAATTGTATCTAAAGCTGTACCATTAATTTTAATTACATATTCAGATTCCCCATCATTTTCTGCGGTAGTTACAAAAGTAAAATTATAAATACCTGTAACGCCTTTAAATTTAGCAATTGCAGTTGCAAATTTATTTCTATTATTTTTTTGTGATGCATTAATTGCTAATACATTGTTTGGAAAATCTTTGTAATAAGACAAACCATTGTTTTCTAATAAATCAAAATCTTGAATTGCATTTAAACTGATGGTTTTTTGCTCATTTTCATTCGGACTTTCTTTTTCCTTTTTGGTTGATTTTATAAGTGCAACCCAATCTTTATCTTTATTTGGTGGAAAACCAATTGATTTTTCACTTCCACCAGTAATTTTTTTAATAGACCCATTTACCAATTCACCACCAGTTCTTGGGTTATACCATTTAACAGTGTATTTATTTTTTGAACCAAATAAATTGAGTTTAGTTTCTTTTACTTCTGGTTGATAAACTACATACACTTTTTCGTTTTCTGCAAAAACATAATCATCAGAATTGTCTGTTAAACCATCGGCAGAATGCATTTTATCAAAAGGTACATAGGTATTAAAAAAGTCTAACGCATATTTTGTTTGTTCCCAAAGAATGTCTCTTGATCGCCAATCTTCACAATTTAAATCATTATGCGCAAATTTATACCCAAAATACCATTCAACTCCAGCTCCTCCAGCCATTAAATTTCCCCATAAAACTTTGTGTCTTATATTATCGTGATTTGGATCATCTGTATCTGGTTTTGCTCCTGTATCTGCGGGTCCTATTTCATCTTGAGAAACAATCCATTTTTTACCAGTTAATTCAGATTCTTTAATCCATTTTTTTGTGATATTATGAATTGAATCTGGACTATTCGTTTGCATAGAAGGCCCGTCTAAAAATTCAAATCCTAATAAAGGCTCTAAATACAAATCTTGTTCTTTTGGAACAGAATGTGTGTGCAAAGCCACGAAATTCTGATAAGGATCATGTGTTTTAATATATTCTGCCATTACTTTTCTATCTGCATCATTTTGTCCTTTTGGAGACCAATGAACAGGTCCGTTTTCTTCTCCTAAATTCCAGGTAATAGCTAAATGATGTGCAAATCTTGCAATTAATTCACGGTAATATAATTTACGTTGCGTTTTTAATTCGCCAATATCTAACAGCAACTCGTTTTCTGTTTCTTGCGTAACAATATGCAACATCAAACCTAGAGAATCCATATGATCAAAGACAATTTCCCATTGATCTAATTTACTTGTATCAAAACGAGTTCTATCATTTATTGTGGTCCAAGGCCAAACATCATTTCCATCTCCTTGTACATTCATAGTTAAGAAATAAACAGAATTCATTCCTTTAGAAGCTAAATAATTAAGTGCTCCAATAATATTTTTACCTTTTCCGTTTTGCCAAGTTGGATTCCCTTCTTTCCAATCTTGAGCATGTGGTTCGTATTTGTGAGAGGGAGGTGTTTCATCAAACTCATAATAGCCCAAAAAGTTCTCTGGACTATCTGTACCACCTTTTAAAAAGGGCTTGTTTGCTTCTGAATAGTATAAATAACGTTCGTTCTTATAAACTAACCGTCCATCAGTTCTGTTTTGACTTTCTTTTATTATAAAACTTCCAAAAGATCCATCAAAACCAATTGATTCTCCTGCTTTTTCATCATCATTTATGGCAATTTCATCTCCTGTTTTAAAAGAAACTTTATAGGTCCATTCTCCAATTTTATTTGGCATAAAACGTACTTGCCAAACAGCACCTTTTTTAGCACTTGTTTCTGCAGCATTTCCATCAGCAGCAAAAAAACCTGGTACAGTTATTTCTTCATTTCCATTTTTAAAAGTTACATTTAACCTAAAATTTAAAAACGGATTGTCTTCATCATTTTCACTAAATTCTTCATAATTAAAACTAATGGTTACTTTGTTCCATTTTTCTAATTTCCCTTCTATTTTTTCTTGAGAAAATAAAGTAGAATTAAAAATGAACACTAAAAAATAGAGAATAATATTTCTTTTATTTATTGACATAAACTAAAAAATTAAATTTTGATTTATTAGAACTTCCTAAAAGAATAAAATTACATTTAAACTAAATTTAGTAATAGCAAAAAACGTGCATGAAATACAACAAATAATGTAACGTTGCTTTTTTATTACTAGCTTATTAGAAAATATAAAAATAATATTATAACATTACATTCCGTTTATAAATAAAAAAATGAAACCACAAATTTTTAATTTACTGTTAAGCCTTTTTCTTTTCATTTCTTGTTCAAAAAATAAAGTAGCAAACATTGAGAATGAATTATCATTAGAATCAAGTCCATATTTATTACAACATGCTAAAAACCCAGTAAATTGGAAAGCTTGGAATGAAAAAACATTAAATACTGCACTTGAAGAAAACAAATTAATAATTGTTTCTATTGGGTATTCTGCATGTCATTGGTGTCATGTAATGGAAGAGGAATCTTTTGAAGATGATGAGGTGGCT
>CAXBIR010000039.1:0-26812 GCA_963975825.1 uncultured Polaribacter sp. | reverse complement strand
AAATTGCAAACACAAATAAATTATCTGATATGAATGCAGACGATTTTGATGCTGTATTTTATCCAGGAGGACATGGACCATTATGGGATTTAGCAAACGATGCAACTTCTATTTCTTTAATAGAAAAGTTTAACGCACAAGAAAAGCCAGTAGCATTTGTATGTCATGCACCTGCAGCTTTAAGAGGTGTTAAGAATACTGATGGAACACCATTAGTTAAAGGAAAAAAAGTTACAGGATTTACAAACTCTGAAGAGGAAGCTGTGCAATTAACAAGTGTAGTACCTTTCTTAGTAGAAGATATGTTAAAAGAAAATGGAGGAATCTATTCTAAAAAAGAAGATTGGGCTGCTTATGCAATTCAAGATGGTAATTTAATTACTGGTCAGAACCCAGCTTCTTCTGATTTAGTAGCAGAAAAATTATTAGAAAGTATAAAATAATATTTAATTGGTCCCTAATATTTTATAAAAGGTTGTCTATTTATAGGCAACCTTTTTTTATTAAACATATTTAATGAAATGTAATTAAGTATTATTTATTGTTTTTCTAGAGCTTTTCTTATTTGCTCGCTATCCCAATGATTATCATAATCTATAACTCCCCTTTTAAAATCTTCGTTTAAGAATTTTTCTTGTTGTGCTAATTCTATTCTGGCTTTAAAAATATAGTTTTTCTCATCTTTAGCTTCAGAAGATAAACGTCTTAAACTTTCTTCATCATATTTAATAAAATTTTGAACCTGTCTGTTTAAAGTGTATTTTCTAAAGCCCATTTTACTTAAAACATCTTTAGCTAAACTTAAAGACGTGTCTAAAGATTCTCTGTAAATATTTTCATTACCTAAGTTTAATAATTCATAGGCATCGTACCTGTTTTTAGTACGAATCATTAATTCTACATGAGGATATTTATCTTTTATGATTTTACTTATTGCTTTAGAAACAGATAGCTTGTTGGTAGCACAGATAACTATTTTAGCCTCTGCTATTCCTGCAGATTCTAATAAGTCTAAACGTGTAGCATCGCCATAATATACTTCAAATCCCATTTTACGAAGAAAATCTACCCGGTTAGAATCTTGGTCTAAAATTGTAGCTTCTACTCCGTGAGACCTAAGAAAACGCCCTATTGTGCTTCCAAAATGACCAAAACCTACTAAAATAATTTTCTGAGATTTAGCAATGTGATCCATCGGTCTTTTTACAGATTCTTTAGTACCAATATTAGGTAGTATTAAACGCTCGTTTATCATACTAATAATTGGTGTAATAGACATAGATAATGCTGTAATTACCAACATCATATCCATTTGTTCTTGATTCAATAAATTTAATCCAAAAGCAAAGGATAATAAAACAAATGCAAATTCACCAATTTGTGCCAAACTAAATGTTAGTAATAATCTTTGGTCTAATTTTAAACTAAAAACTCTACCCACTACAAATAATACTAATGCTTTAAGAACAATAATGGCTAATAAAATTCCGCCAATTGTTAATGGACTTTTTGCAATTACTATAAAGTTAATGGAAGCCCCAACTGCCATAAAAAACAAACCTAAAAGTAAATTTTTAAAAGGTTCTAATGTACTTTCTAATTCATGCTTAAACTCACTGTTAGACAGCACTACTCCACCTAAAAAAGCACCTAAAGCAGGACTTAAGCCTACAAATTCCATTAAAAAAGAAATGGCAAATACAATTAAAAAAGCAGAAGCAATTAATAGTTCTCTAACATCTGTTTTTGCTACTTTACGTAACATTGGTACAATTAAATATTTACCAGCAACAATAATAATTACAACCGATAAAATAATTGCTAAGGTTTGAAAACCCATTGGTAAACTATCTAATAAATTACCAGTTTCTGAATGATTGTTAGCTGCAGAAGTATTTTCTGTATTAGACAACAATGGAAGAAAACCAAGCATGAAGATGACAATAATATCTTGAAACAATAGTATTGAAAAAGAAGAATTACCAAATGTGGTATCCATTAAGCCTTTTTCTTTAATTGTTTGCAAAGCAATTGCTGTAGAAGAAAGTGCAACTGCCATAGAAATTACTAAAGAAACTTTCCAATCGAACCCTAATAAAGTAAATAGAAAATAAGAAAGTAACATGGTACCTGCAACTTGTAAACCACCCATACCAAGTATGGTTTTTCTCATATTCCAGAAGTTTTTAGGCTCTATTTCTAAACCAATTAAAAACAACATCATTACTACACCAAATTCTGCAAAATGCAAAATATCTTCTCCTTCTTGTCCTATAAAACCTAATACATAAGGCCCTATAATAACACCTGCTAATAAATAACCAATAACAGAACTTAATCCAAATCGTTTAGCAATAGATACACAAATAATGGCACCTAATAGAAAAACAATAGCTTCAAAAAGTAAACTTCCTGTCATAATTTAAACTGTTTTAAGTTGAGGTATATCGTTAATAAAAGATAAGGTTTTAAAATCTTCTAAGGTTTCTCCTGCTTGTAATAATTGTATAAATTTCACGTACTGACTACCAAGATTTTCTAGCTGATTATCATTTAATTGATGTGTGCCCATAACTGCAAATGGTGGTAAATAAGACATTCCACATAAGTTAGCCGTTTGTTCAAAAGGTCTTAAAAACTGTCTTACTGTAAAACTATTACTTCCTTCAGAACAATATACTTCTTTAGAACCACCAGTTGTAATTGCATTTAAACAAATCTTACTATTTAATGCATTTGCTTCTGGCCCATAAGCCCAACCAAACTCTAATACCATATCAATCCATTGTTTCATTAAAGGAGGGCAACTATACCAATAAAAAGGATGATGCCAAATGATAATATCATGTGCTATTAGCAATTCTTTTTCTACAGGAACATCTATATGAAAATCTGGATACTGTTCATATAAATCATGAAAAGTAACACCTTCTAAATCTTTAATATAATTTACTAGAATTGAATTTGCTCTAGATTTTTCGAACTTAGGATGGGAAAATAAAACTAGTATTTTTTTCATATGAGAATATATTCAATGTAAAAAGTGATTACTTGAAGAAATGTGAATTTAATAAAAAAATATTTTAACTTATTTAGAAATAAGATCAAAGGAAATTTTAATTCCCTGAATAATCATACCAGTACCAATAATTGCTATAATTAATCCCATAATTTTACCAATTACAGAAATTACGTTATTCCCTACTATTTTTACAATAAGGTCGCTTAATTTAAACGTATAAAATGTTATTAAACTCATAGAACCAAAAATAGCTATTACTAAAAACATTTGTAAAGGTGCTGCATTAGAAACAAAGTTCATTGCAGTTACAATAGTTCCTGGACCTGCTAAAATTGGAATAGCTAATGGAGAAACAGCAATATTCTCATCTATATTTACATGTTTAATGCTTTTTACATTAGACTGTTTAGACTGCAGCATTTCAAAACCAATAAAAAATATTAAAATTCCACCAGTAATTTTAAATGCAGGAATACTAATATTAAACAATTCGAATATATATTTTCCTAAAAGAATAAAAACTGTAACAATTATAAAAGCAATTATATTGGCTCTTTTATTAATGTCATTTTTTGTCTTTTTATCAGCACCTTGTGTTAAAGACACAAAAACTGTCATGTTAGAAATTGGGTTTGTTATTGCAAAAAAACCTGTAAAAACAGTTATAGCAAAGGTAATTATGTTATCCATTTAATGTTAAATTAGTATTCTTTAAAGAAATTGAATTTGTTTTTTATATCCAAAGTAATCGTTACTTTTTTTTTAGACCTAGATCTAATTTAATAAGATAACAATTTCTGTGATTAATTCTAAATAAAACTTAATTATTTTAAACTAAATAAAATAAAAATTAAAGGTTAATATACCATGCTTTTTAGCAGTTCTTTTTTTTGTTTTTATGTAGATAAAATGACTGTTTAAAATTTACAAATGCTATATATTTGCGCCCATGTGGATGTATTTAGGCTTATTAGCTGCACTTTTTTTAGGATTACATAATTTATGTAAAAAACATGCAGTACAAGGAAATGAAGTTTTCCCTGTACTTTTAGGAACTATTCTATCTGGTTTTTTAGTTTTGTTACCTTTTTTTATAGGTTCTTATTATTTTCCAGAATACACAAAAGAAATTGGTTTCCATATTACAAATATTCCTTGGCAAACCCACGGTTTTATATTTATAAAATCTATGATTATGGCAGCATCTTGGGTACTAGCTTACCAAGCTTTAAAACATTTACCAATAACAATAGTTGCTCCTATTCGATCTGCAGGCCCTTTTTTTACTTTTATTGGAGCAATTTTAATTTACAAAGAGCAACCAACTTTTTTACAATGGATAGGTTTTTTTCTTATTATTTTTTCAGTAATTCTATATTCTAAAATAGGGAAAAAGGAAGGTATTATTTTTAAAAGAAATAAATGGATATTCGCTATAATAGGTGCCACTTTTTTAGGTGCATCTAGTGGCTTATATGATAAGTTTTTAATACAAAGTTTAGCTTTAAATCCGCAAACTTTACAATTTTGGTTTTGTTGGTATACTATTTTAATTTTACTAGTTATTCTTTCTATTACTTGGTTTCCAAAGCCAGAAAAAAGAAAAGCATTTAAATTTAGATGGACTATTGTTGGAGTTGGTATTTTATTACAAGCAGCAGATTATTTTTACTTTAAAGCTTTGCAAGACCCAGATGCTTTAATAATGTTGTTATCTGCCATAAAAAGGAGTCAGTTAATAATAGCAGTTGTAATTGGAGGTATTTTATTTAAAGAAAAGAATAAACGTAAAAAATTAGTGCCATTAGCAGGAATTATGATTGGTGTATTTTTAATATTGTTTTCTGCGAGTTCTTAAAAATAATACAGAATACAAGCACTCTACTAGCCTTTCTTTGGTTTAAGAATCTTATCTTAGCACTCTACTATATTATTAAAAAATAAGTGAAACAAATAAAGACATATATAGACCAAATAGCTAATATTTCTGATAAAGATTGGCAAATCTTTTCGTCTAAATTACAACGTCGTGTTATTCCTAAGAAAACTACTTTTTTAAAAATTAACGATGTAGAAAATCACATTTCTTTTATTGAATCTGGTGTTGTTCGCTTATATATTCCTAAAGAAAACCCTGAAAAAGAAATTACTTTTGGTTTTAGTTTCGAAGATCAATTTGTAAGTGCATATGATTCTTTTTTAACGCAAAAACCCTCTTTATATCAATTACAAACACTTACAAAAACAAGTCTTTTAAGCATCTCTTACAAAGACTTACAAGAAGTTTACAAAACTACACAAATAGGAAATTTAATAGGAAGACTAACCGCAGAACGTCTTTTTTTAATTAAATCTAAAAGAGAACAAAACCTATTAAATTTAACTGCAGAAGAACGCTATTTAAAACTTTTTAAAGAAAGGCCAGAACTTTTAAAGGTAATACCCTTAAAATATATTAGTTCTTATATTGGTGTAACAGCGCAAGCTTTAAGTAGAATAAGAAAACGTTTGTAGGCTTTATTTATTGACTTGGGTTCATTGTTTTGTACTTACTATCAAATTATCTTTGTAGAAAAAATACATGGTTATAGTTATATTTGTTTTAGTGCTTTGGTATGGAGGTTTGTTTTTTCAATCTTTCTTTCTACATCGCTATGCAGCGCATCAAGTTTTTACAATGTCTAAAACTATGGAGCGTATTACTTTTATTTTAACTTGGTTTTTTCAAGGCTCTAGCTACCTAAGTGCTTATGGTTATGGTATTATGCACAGAATGCACCATGCTTATACAGACACAGAAAAAGACCCTCACTCGCCTTCTTATGATGCAAATTTGTTTGCAATGATGTGGAAAACGAAAACTATTTATCAAGAAATTAATGATGAAAAAGTTGTGGTAGACAAAAAATTTACTAAAAACGTACCGCAATGGAAAAGTTTTGATGCTTTTGCAAGTTCTCGTTTTTCTAGATTACTTTGGATTGCTTTTTACATTGCTTTTTTCGCATATTTTACTACAGCTTTATGGCAATGGCTTTTGTTACCTGTTGCTCTTTTAATGGCGCCAATTCATGGTGTAATTATTAATTGGTTTGGTCATATTTATGGTTATGTAAATTATAAAATGACAAATACGAGTAAAAATCTTTTCCGTTTCGATTTTCTAATGATGGGTGAAGGTTACCACAATAATCATCATAAACATGCTAGTAGCGCTAACTTTGGTGTAAAATGGCATGAAGTTGATGTTACTTATTTAATTATTAGAGTTTTAGATTTCTTCGGTTTTATAAAATTGAAACCTGTTGTTATTAAAAAATAACTTTTATAAAATCTATTAATGTTCTTCTAAAAATAGATTTATCAAACATAATTTGGTACTTATTTTAACTTTAAGAATCTCTTTAACTAAGAGTTAAACTTAAAGTTAAAATGTGTTAAATAAAACTTAATGTTTTCATCTTAACTTAAGTAAACATCTGTTTATATAGAGAAATCTATATCTTTAAACATAATTATTTAAATTAACCAAACTTAACTTATTATGTTTAATAAAAAACGAGCAGTTCTCTTTTTTATAGGGATGTCTATTTGCTTTACCTCACTACAAATTTCGGCACAGTCCGATTATAGTAATTACAGCAAACTCACACAAAAAATTAAAAGCTTACAAAGATCAAATTCGTCTAACAGTAAATTAGAAGAATTAACAACAACAATTGGCGGGCATAAAATTTGGGCATTAACATTATCTAAAGGAGATGCTAAAAATAAGCCAGCAATAGCAATTGTTAGTGGTGTAGATGGTTCTCATATTCTTGGTCCAGAAATGGCTGTAAATATTGCAGAAAACATATTAAAAGAACATGCAGATGTTTTAGAGAAAACTACCTTTTATATTTTTCCTAACATGAGTCCTAATGCCACAGAAAACTACTTTTCTTCATTAAAACATTACAACAATGGTAATGCTAAAAATACAGATGATGATAGAGATGGGGTAATAAATGAAGACCCATTTGAAGATTTAAATAATGATGGTTTCATAACAATGATGCGTGTAGAAGACATTACTGGAGACTACACAAAATTAGAAGAAGATAAAAGAGTTCTTGTTAAAGCAGATCTTAACAAAGGTGAAAAAGGAACTTATAAACTACTAACTGAAGGAATAGATAACGATAAAGATGGTCTATTTAATGAAGACGGAAAAGGTGGTATTTTATTTAATAAAAACTTTAGTTTTAATTATAAATACTTTACTGCTGGTGCAGGAGAACATCCTGTTTCAGAAAAAGAGCACAGAGATTTATTAGCTTTTTTATATGACCAATGGAATATTTTTGCAATTGTAACTCTAGGGCCAGAGAACAACCTTTCTAATCCTTTAAAATATAATGCTTCTGGAGCAAAAAAGAGAGTTATAACTAGTGTATTAAAAGAAGATGCAGCTTTAAATAAATTTTTATCAGAAAAATACAATACAATTACAAAAACAAAAGATGCACCAAGTTCTAATGGAAAAGGTGGTAGCTTTTTTGAATGGTCTTATTTCCATTTTGGTAAACTAGCATTGTCAACTCCAGGTTGGTGGGTTCCAAAAGTAAAAGATTCGACAAAGAAAGCTTCAAAAAATACTGTTGTAAATTATTTAAACTGGGCAGAAAAAGAAAAAATAAGTAATGCTTTTGTTGATTGGAAAGAAATAAAACATCCAGATTTTCCAAACCAGAAAGTAGAAGTTGGTGGTGTTTCTCCATATAAAATGATTAATCCGCCCTATAATTTGGTTACAGAAATAAGTAAAAAACACACAGATTTTATAATAGAATTGGCAAATATGCAGCCAAATATTACATTAGAAAATTTAACTTCTGAATCTGTAGGAAATGGGTTAACAAGAATTTCTGTAGATGTACATAACAGTGGTTTATTACCAACACATACAGAAATGGGTAAAAAATCTAGATGGTTAAGAAAAATTAAAGTTGCCGTTACTTTAAATAAGAATCAGCAAATTATAAGTGGTAGAGAAATTACTCTGGTAAATAGTATTGATGGAGATAGCACAAAAAAATTCTCTTGGTTAATTAAAGGAAATGGTAGTGTTAGTATAGAAGCTGGTACATCTCACACGGGTATAGACACTGCAACAATAAAATTAAAATAAAATAAAAATTAGAAAAAATGAAAATCAATATAAATATATTAAAATCATTGTTGCTAATATTTTTATTTCCTTTAGCAATTGGTGCGCAAAATAGTTCAGAAATATTTAGAGCAGCAGGAACACCACACAATCCAAAAGTTCAAATTTCATTTAATAGATATTATACTTCTGAAGGATTAGCGGCATTAGGTAAAAAAATAGCAGATGCACACCCTGATTTAGTAAAAAGACAATCTATTGGTAAGTCTGCAAAAGGTAAAGATATTTGGATGCTTGCAATTACAAATTATAAATTAGGAACTGCAGATAGAAAACCAGGGTTTTATTTAGACGGAAATATTCACTCTAATGAAATTCAAGGAGGTGAAATTAGCATTTATACGGCTTGGTATTTAACAGAAAACTTTAATAATAACGATTATATTACAAATATGTTAAATGATCGTATTTTCTACATTGTACCTACTATAAACCCAGATGCTAGAAATGATTATATGAAAGAACCAAACACAGGTAGTAGTCCAAGATCTGGTATGATTGCTTTAGATGATGACAGAGACGGTAAGTTTGATGAAGATGGTTATGATGATATTAATGGAGATGGTTCTATAACTAGAATGCGTAGAAAAAATGATGATGGAAACTATATTGTAGATCCATTAGATCCTAGAAAAATGATTATTATTGGACCAGATGATGTTGTAACAACCCAACGTTATGAATATCTAGGAAACGAAGGAATTGATAATGATGGTGATGGAAGAATAAATGAAGATACACATGGTTATTATGACCCAAATAGAGATTGGGGTTGGAAATGGCAACCAGACTATGTACAACGTGGTGCATATAGACACCCTTTTTCTTTACCAGAAACTAGAGCTGTTGCAGATTTTGTTTTAGCACACCCAAATATTTCTGGAGCACAAAGTTTTCATAATTCCGGAGGAATGATTTTACGTGGTCCAGGTGCACAAGAAGACCTTGCAACCTATAATAGACAAGATATTAGAATTTATGATGCAATTGGTAAGAAGGGAGAAAAAATGTTACCAGGTTATCGTTATTTAACTGTTTATAAAGATTTATATTCTGTATTTGGTGGAGAATTAGATTGGTTTTACGGTAGTAGAGGAATTTACACTTTTACAAACGAAATTTTTACTCCATTTGCATATTATAAAAAGAACGGAAGAGATAGAAATCAAACTTATGATTTTGATAAAGAATTGTTAATGGGAGATGCTTTTACACCTTGGAAAGAATTTGATCATCCTACTTATGGTAAAATAGAAGTTGGTGGTTTTAAAAAGAATTTTGGTAGAGCTACACCAGGTTTTATGTTAGAAGAAGAAGCTCATAGAAATATGGCATTTACATTTTATCATGCACATCACATGCCAAATTTATCTATTTCAGATATTTCTGAAAAGAAAATGGGTGGTGGATTAAAAGAAATTACTGTTACAATTAAAAACGACAGATTAATGCCAACCCATGCAAGTCAGGATTTAAAATACAAAATTACAAGACCAGATTTTGTAAGTATATCTGGTGTAAAAGTAGTTGCTGGTATGTTGGTTACTGATGCAGATTTTAATGTTACAGAAGAACAAAAAATAAATCCATCTAAAATGAAAGTAAAAAATATTCCTGGAAATGGTGTTGTTAAAGTTCGTTGGATTGTAAAGGGAAATTCTAATTTTACTATTACTGTTGATAGTGCCAAAGGAGGTATTGTAAACAAACAAAGTAATTAATACTTTATAATTTTAATATAAAAAGCCCATCTAAAAGATGGGCTTTTTATTATATTAAGTTCAGGTAAATTGATTCTTTTACCAATCTATAGGAAAATAATCTTTTAAAAATTTACCACACCAATGTTTACCTGTATTAATTCCATCAATTAACGGATCCATAACTCTAGCAGCACCATCTACAATATCTAAAGGAGGCTGAAAATCGTGTACTTCTTCTTTCTTCTTAGACAATTCTACAGGATCTTCATCTGTAACCCAACCAGTATCTACAGCATTCATATAAATACCAGATTTAGCAAACGTAGAAGCAGAAGTATGTGTTAACATATTTAAAGCTGCTTTTGCCATATTTGTATGTGGGTGTCTGTCTACTTTCTTAAACCTATGGAACTTCCCTTCCATTGCAGTAACATTAATAATATGTTTTTTACCCGTATTTTCTTTCATCATTAAATTAGACAAACGATTGCATAAAACAAAAGGAGCAACAGCATTTACTAACTGTACTTCTACCATTTCTGTAGTTTCAATTTCACCTAATCGTAAACGCCAACTATTTGTTTTTCGTAAATCTACTTGTTGTAAATCTGCATCTAATTCTCCTTCAGGAAAAACTTCTGCAGTTTGTAAAGAATTATCAAAACTATAAGGTATTTGAGATAATTCAGCAGAATTACGTAAACCAATTCCAGGTTCTGGCCCATGCCAAGTTACAGGTAATACGTTATTTTTACTTGTTTTAGAAGTTGAAACACTTAAACTAGATAATTCATCTAAACAAGCTTCATGATCTCTTAATAAAGTCTGTGCTAATTTTGGTAATTTATCTATGGGTTTCTTTTCATTTTCCATTAAATGGAAATAAAAACCAGAAGGCCTTCTTACAGTTTGAGCTGCATTATTGATTAAAATATCTAATCTATCGTATTTCTGTTCTATATAATTACAGAAAATTTCTACACTTGGTATGTGTCTTAAATCTAAGCCATGAATATGTAAACGATGGCTCCAATCTTTATAATCATCTTCTTTTGCAAAACGAATTGCAGAATCTGCAGGAAACCTAGTTGTTGCTACAACTGTTGCGCCAGAGCGTAATAACATTAATGTAATATGATATCCTATTTTTAAACGAGAACCTGTAATTACAGCAACTTGGTCTTTTAAATCTGTAGTTTGAAAACGTTTTGCATAATTTAAATCTCCACATTCTGTACACATTGTATCATAAAAGTGATGCAACTTGGTGTAAACAGTTTTACAAACGTAACAGTTTCTTGGCGATTCTAATTCTGGTGTATCTTCTGGTATTGCTGCTGCACCTAACAATTTAGGCGCTACAAATAAAGCAGCTTCTCTAGCAGAACGAATTCCGGTAGATTTTCTAGCGTGTTTATCGCTTTCTATTTGCTTACGTTTAGCCGCCTTTTTAGCATCTTTTCTTCTACGTTGAAATTCATCTCTATTTGGTCTAGACAATTCTCCTGCAACTTTAAAAAGTGCTACTCTTTGCTCTTCTGGTAATTCAAAAAGTTGATTGGTATCTTCCAATAATTTTTGAATTGTAGCAATACAAGATGCTACTTCTTCGTTTTTTTTAATATCGCTCATAAAATGCTAGCACTATTTCTTTTTTTTCTTTTTTGAAATTTCTGAATTTGTATTCGTAGTTTTTGTACTCGCTAAATAATTAGATAAAATTTTATCTACCAATTCTTCTTTTGTTAAATGATGAAAAATGGTTTTAATCTGAGATTTAAAATCTTCGGAAACTTCTTTATTTACTTTTGTTTTAAATATTTTCTTAGCCCATAATAAGCCATTGTTTTCTTCAATACTTTTAGCATCTGCCTTTTTAAAAGATTCGAATCTAATATCTAATTCTTTTTCAAAGTCGCTAAGATCTTGTGCTTCTTCTTTTTGAATAATAGTTAAAGACAAACCACTTGCTCCTGCTCTAGCAGTTCTACCACTTCTATGCACATAAGCATCAAAAGTATCTGGTAAATGATAATTTACAACGTAAGAAAGATCTTTTACATCTATACCTCTAGCAGCTAAATCTGTAGCTACTAAAATATCTATGTGTCCTTCTCTAAATTGGTCCATTATTCTATCTCTAATACCTTGTGTTAAACTACCATGAATTGCACCAGAAGAAAACTTATTAATGGCTAAGTTTTTTGCTAATTTATTAACGGCTGCTTTTGTTTTACAAAAAATAATACCTCTTTGGCCTTGTCTAGAGTTTAGAAAATGCATTAAAACATCTAATTTTTCTATAGGTTCTACAACTACATATTTATGATCGATACCTTGGTGACCAACTGTAGCCATATTAGCTTCAATTTGTATTACTTCTTTAGACATGTAATTATTTACCATTTGTCTAATAGATCCTGGCATTGTTGCAGTAAATAATAAAGTTCTTCTCTTTTTCGGAATTTCTGCAATTATAGCATCTAAACCTTCTTTTAAAGCACTAACCATTTCATCTGCTTCATCTAAAATAAAGTAGGCAATATTTTTAATATCTACAGCTTCTCTTTTAACTAAATCTGCTAACCTACCAGGTGTAGCTACAATAATATGCGTAGCTTCTTTTAAACGATCTATTTGTGGTTTTATAGGAATTCCTCCACAGATTGTAGCAATAGAAACCTTTGGGCTATGTTTTGCAAAAGATTCTAAGTTACTAGAAATCTGCTGCCCTAATTCTCTTGTTGGAGCTAAAATTACTGCTTGTATATTTGGGTTTTCTACATCAATTAATTGTAATAATGGCAAACCAAAAGCGGCTGTTTTACCAGTACCTGTTTTTGCTAACGCAACAACATCTTCGTGTTTACTTAAAACAACAGGAATCACTTTTTCTTGAATTTCTGTTGGCGTAGCAATATTTAAATCTGCTAAACTCTGTTGTAATTCTTTATTAATTCCTAAATCTGAAAACTGTTTTGACATGAAAATATTTTTTTGCAAAGGTAATAACAGTTTTTATTGATTCTGTTTTTTATAGAGAGTATTATTAAGTTTTAATACTAATATTATAGAGATTTTCTTGTTAAACAATAAAATTAGAATAATTGTTTAATTGAAATTATAAAATTTAAATATTTTGCATAAAAAAAGCCCATCTATTATAGATGGGCTTTTCTTGAAATATATGGATATATATTAGATAACTTTTACGTTTACTGCGTTTAATCCTTTGTTTCCTTCTTGTAAGTCGAATTCAACTTCATCACCTTCTCTGATTTCGTCTACTAATCCAGAAATGTGTACGAAGTGATCTTTATCTACTCCTTCTTCTGTAATAAATCCGAATCCTTTAGTCTCGTTGAAAAATTTTACTGTTCCTTTACTCATGATAATATAATTTAATTTCTAATATTTAGATTACAAAGATGGTGCCATTAAATTAGATAACCACCATAAAACCAATATATATTCTAAATAAGATGATATTATTAAGTATAACTAGCCAAACAGCGATAAATAAATAATATTATACCCCGTAAATTCTTACTTTCTTCTTTTTTAAACGAGAATTGTTTAGTTTTTCTTCTAATTCTGAAGCTAAACTAGCAGGAACTGCTACAAAAGCACAATCTTGTTTTAATTCAATATCTCCTAATTGATCTTTGGTTAATTTACCTTGTTTGATAAATAAACCAGCAATATCTCCTTTAGAAATCTTATCTTTTCTACCACCAGAAATAAATAAAGTTTCCCAAAAAACAGGTTTTCTTTCTGCTTGTTTAGAAATATCTTCTATTGGTGCATTTTTAATAAACTCTGGTAAACGTTCGTCTTTCCATTTTAAAACATAAGCAGTTCCTTTTGCAGAAACTCTTGCTGTACGTCCGTTTCTATGCGTAAACTCTTCTATTTCTTTAGGTAACTCATAATGAATTATATATTTCATTTCTGGAACATCAATTCCTCTTGCAGCTAAATCTGTAGCAATTAAAATTTGATTGGTACCGTTTCTAAATTTAATTAAAGAACGTTCTCTATCTTTTTGTTCCATTCCTCCACTAAAAGAACCATGTTTAATTCCTTTAGTTTCTAAGAAAGTACTTACATTATTTATACTGTCTTTTAAGTTACAGAAAATAATTCCTTGCTGGTTTCCTAAATGATTAAGTAAATGTAACAGCGTGTTTAATTTATTTTTTGCTGGAGAAACTACTGTTTTTATTGCTAATTTAGATTTTGTGGCTTTTAAATAATTAACCGTATTTGGTTTATCTAATCTTACAAAATCAGGAATCTCAACGCCTTGTGTTGCAGAAGTTAATATTCTTTTATTTAACGCAGTAAGTTGATTGATAACTCCTCTCATTTCATATTCGAAACCAACTTCTAAAGACTTATCAAATTCATCTAAAATTAAAGTTTTAATATGGTCTTTAGAAAATCTTTCATTTGCAAAATGATCTGAGATTCTTCCTGGAGTTCCAATTAAAACGGCTGGTAAATGTTTTAATTCTATTTTATCTTTAGACATTGGTCTACCACCATAAACAGCATTTACTTTGTAACCAGAACCCATAGAACGTAAAACTTGTTCTATTTGAATTGCCAATTCTCTAGATGGAACTAAGATTAAAGCTTGAATTTCTTCAATATTTGGATCTAATAATTCTAATAAAGGCAAAGAAAAAGCTAATGTTTTTCCTGTTCCTGTTGGTGATAGTAATATAGTATTTACATTTTTCTTTATAGTTGCAATAGCTTCCTCTTGCATAGGATTTAACTGACTAATATTCAGTTTTTGTAGTATTTCTTCTTTTCCTTTTATCTCGTTCGCCATTACTTTGGTATTAACTTTTGTTTTTAAATAATGCACAAAGATAGTTAGACTTAAGTGGTAATGGATAAAATTGTTAAGGAATTGTAGTTCTTTTCGCTAAAAGTGTAAAAAAAGATAGAAAATAATGTTATTTTTTGTTGATTTTAAGCTTCAATTAAATAAAAATCTGAATATACTTTGGTAAAATGTGCGCCAAAGAATAAAATTAAACTAGAATAAGAAACCCACAACATTATTAAAATTACAGAACCTGCAGCACCATATGTAGAACCAGGATCCATTTCTGTAAAATACCAAGCCATTAAATATTTACCTATTACAAATAAGATAGCTGTTACGGCTGCACCTACTTTTACTGCACGCCATTTTACAGTTTTACTTGGTAGGTATTTAAACATTGCCGCAAAAAGTATATAAATAAAAAGAAGGGACAATATAAAATCAAAAATATAGATAAACTCAAATAAATTATCTGGTACAAATTGCTCTATCCTTTTACTAAACGCACTAATTAATGCTGTTAGAACAAAACTAATTAGCAATAAAAAACCAATAATTAAGATAAAACCAAAGCTTTTAACTCTGCTAATTATCATTTTTAAAAGACCATTTGTGTCTTTGTTCTCAGGTACTTTCCATATTTTATCAAAAGCAGATTGTAGTTGATAAAATACACCTGTAGAACCATATAAAAGTGTACCAAAACCAATTATTGTAGTAAAAATAGAAACAGTTTCATCTCCTCTATCTAACATCATTATTCTTATAGATTCTGCTGTTTGTATACCAACAGCTTTTGTAATTTCATCTAATAATTCTCCTTGTACAATTTCTCTACCCCAAATATGACCTACTAAATTTAGAATAATTACCATTAATGCAGGCAAAGATAAAATAGCATAATATGCAACAATAGCACTTAACTCAAAAGGTTCACTTTCTAACCAGTTTTGTCCTGTTTTTTTTAAGACCTTAGGAAAATCTTTTAAGACTGTTTTTATCTGCATTATACTTTTTTTTATTGATGATTTTCTAAAAATAAAAAAACTTTCAACTTTTAAATTAAGCTGAAAGTTTTTAAGTTCTTTTATTTAATCTTCTCCTCTTGCAGGATATCCTGCTTCTAAAATATAATCTATTCCGTTTAAAACATCATTTAAATTAGGTCTTCCAAAAGGCATCGATTGTATAGATTCCCAATACATTTTTTCATCTTTATCTATTAAAAACAAACCAGGTTCTGTAAATTGCTTTGGTTCTTTTTCTTTAATACCATTAGAAATAAATAAGCCCCAATTTCTGGCTTCTTCTATAGAAATACCATACCCTAAAGGAATATCTTCAATAGCCCATTCCTTATATGTTTCTTTTGCAATTTCTTCAGTATTTGCACTTATTGCAATTAGGTTTACACCTCTTTCTTTAAAATCGCCTACTTTTTTTTGCAATTGTTCTAATTGTTTTTTACAAACTGGGCAATGTTTTCCTCTATAAAAAAAGATTAACGTAAAATTTTTTGGTTTCTGTTCTTGTAAAGTCCATTTTGTATCATTTACTAAGTTTACAGTTAATTTTGGTACAACTTCTCTTGGTTTTATCATCTTTATCTAGTTTGTGTTATTCTTTAATTTCGCTTAAATCTACAGTTTTATTAGAATAATCTGTATACCCTTTTTTTCCTGTTGTGTAAAAGGTATCTTGATCCCAATCTGTTAACGCAACATCTTGTTCAAAACGTTCTACTAAATCTGGATTAGAAATAAAAGGTTTACCAAAAGCTACTAAATCTGCAAAACCATCTTCTATTACTTCGTTTCCAGATGCTTCATCAAAATTAGCATTAATCATTAAAGTACCGTTGTAAATTGGTCTAAAATGTTTTGCTATATTTTCTACAGCATATTTAACATTAGAAACATCTGTAAAAGGTTCTGATAAATGTACATAAGCAATATTGTAATCATTTAACTTTTCAATTAAATATTCAAAAGTTGGTATGGTTTCTTTACTCACTTCCATTCCAAAAATTCCGTGCAAAGAAGGATTGAACCTCACTCCTATTTTATTTTCTGGAATTGCTTCTTTAACAGCATCTAAAACTTCGAAGAAAAAACGAGTTCTGTTTTCAATATTACCTCCATATTCATCTGTTCTTACATTAGATGTTTCATTAAAAAATTGATGAAATAAGTAACCGTTAGAAGAATGAATTTCTACACCATCAAAACCTGCTTTAATAGCATTAGAAGCGGCGTTTTTAAAATCTATAACAGTTTGTTTTATATCTTCTTTAGTCATTTCTTTAGGCGTAACAGTATCTTTTTGTCCTTCAGGAGTAAATACTTTAACATTTGCGTTTACAGCAGATGGTGCTAGTGGTAAATTTCCGTCATGAAAATCTGGATGTGATATTCTACCAACATGCCAAAGTTGAATATAAATTTTACCACCTTTTTTGTGAACTCTATCAGTTACTTTTTTCCAACCTTTTACTTGTTCTTCGCTGTAAATACCTGGTGTATTTATATAACCTACAGCTTGTTTAGAAACTTGTGCACCTTCTGTAATAATTAAACCAGCAGAAGCTCTTTGTTCGTAATACAAACCTTGTAAATCATTTGTAGGTATATTACCTTCGTTGTTTGCCCTACTTCTAGTCATAGGTGCCATAACAACTCTATTTTTAAGAGGTAAATCTGTTATGTTATTAAAGTTTTGTAATAAATATGCTTTTTTCATTTGTTTTATATCTTTTTATACTGATGAGTTTTTTCTTTTTTTAATAATAGAAAAATTAATAACTCATCATTTTACCTTTTTTCTTTGTTAATTGTCTATCTAAATCGTTTATAGATTCAGAAATAGAACTTGTAAAATTATCGTGACTAGCTTCTGCAAATAATCTAGGACCAGGAACACTTAAACGAATGTTACAAATCATTCCTGTTTCATCAGAAGAAGTGTTTTCTGTTTTAAAAAACACATCTGCTCTAATTATCATTTGAAATTTAGTATATAAACTTTCTAGTTTTTCGGTTGCAAATTCTTCTAATCTTTTACTAGCTTCTACGTTATGGTATTCAAAATTAATATTCATAATCTCTTACATTTTTTAATTAATAATTAAATTCTCTAGTGTAAAATTAATAGTTTTTCTAAATTATTATTTGCCTAAATGCTTATTTCTTTAACTCATATCATATTATCTTTAATTTTTGAATTGTCTTTTATATTTATACTTAAATTTGTCTACTTTCAAATAAAAAACTAACACAAATGTTAAAGAAAAAATTAAAATCTTTTAATATAATTTTAGCCTCAGGTTCTCCAAGAAGACAACAGTTTTTTAAAGATTTAGATATCGATTTTTCAATTCAATTAAAAGAAGTTGAAGAAATATATCCTGAAGAATTAAAAGGAACAGAAATAACAGATTTTTTAGCAGAATTAAAATCTAAAGCATTTACAAATTTATCAGATAAAGATGTATTAATTACTTCAGATACCATTGTTTGGTTAGAAGGTAAAGCTTTAGGAAAACCCAAAGATGCTAAAGATGCTTTTGCTATGTTAAGTGCATTGTCTGGTAAAAAACACGATGTTATTACTTCAATTTGTATAAGAAATAAATCTTTTAAGAAGGTTATACATGATATAACAACTGTTACTTTTAAAGAATTATCTGCTGAAGAAATTAATTATTACATTAATAATTATAAACCTTTTGATAAAGCTGGTGCTTATGGTATACAAGAATGGATTGGTTTTATAGGAATAGATAAAATAGAAGGAAGTTATTTTAACGTTGTTGGTTTACCGGTTCATAAACTTTACAAAGAATTAATGGCTTTGTAAAGCTAAAAAAAGTAATACATTTAGGTAATCTAGAAGGTTTAGGTACATTATATTAAAAAGTCTTGCTTCTAATCTCTCTTTTCTTTTCTTAAAGAGAAATAAAAGTTTATTTTTACGGAAATTTTACAACACAACATTTTACAACTTTATAATGAAAAAATACACGTACACAGAAAAAAAAGACACTCGTTCAGGTTTTGGTGATGGTTTAACAGAACTAGGAAGAACAAATCCCAACGTAGTTGCTTTATGTGCAGATTTAATTGGTTCTTTAAAAATGGATCAATTTATTAAAGAAAACCCAGAAAGGTTTTTTCAAATTGGTATTGCAGAAGCAAACATGATTGGTATTGCAGCTGGTTTAACAATTGGTGGTAAAATTCCTTTTACAGGAACTTTTGCAAACTTTTCTACAGGTAGAGTTTACGATCAAATTCGTCAGTCTGTTGCATATTCTGGTAAAAACGTAAAAATTTGTGCATCTCATGCAGGTGTTACTTTAGGTGAAGATGGTGCAACACACCAAATATTAGAAGATATTGGGTTAATGAAAATGTTACCTGGTATGACTGTAATTAACACTTGTGATTACAACCAAACAAAAGCAGCAACTCTTGCAATAGCAGATTTTGATGGACCAGTATATTTACGTTTTGGTAGACCAAAAGTACCTGTATTTATGCCAGCAGATGAGAAATTTGAAATTGGTAAAGGAATTCAGTTAACAGAAGGTACAGATGTAACTATTGTAGCAACTGGGCATTTAGTTTGGGAATCTTTACAAGCAGCAGAACAATTAGAAGCACAAGGTATTTCTGCTGAAGTAATTAATATTCATACCATTAAACCTTTAGACGAAGATATTATTTTAAAATCTGTGGCTAAAACAGGTTGTATTGTTACTGCAGAAGAGCATAATAAATTAGGTGGTTTAGGTGAAAGTGTTGCTAGAACATTAGCTTTAAACACTCCTACTCCTCAAGAATTTGTTGCAACAAATGATACTTTTGGAGAATCTGGAACGCCAGAACAATTAATGGCAAAATATGGTTTAGATGCTGCTGCAGTTGTAAAAGCTGTTAAAAAAGTAATTTCTAGAAAATAAAATCGTTTATATAATTGTAATAATTAAATTTAAAATTTAGAAACATGAAAAAAGTAATTTTAATGATGTGTCTAGCATTTGCTTTTAGTCAAACTTCAAATGCACAAATAGATTTTGGAATAAAAGGTGGTTTAAACTACAATAATAATGGTGATGCAACCTTTTCTTCTACAGGAAGCGATGTAATTAGAGGCGGAGATTCTAAATCTGGTTTTCATGCAGGTTTATGGTTTCGTGGTAAAATACCAATAGTTGGTTTATACTTAAGACCAGAATTAGTATATACACAAGTAAAAAATGAATATACTAGTGATCAAAATGTAACATCTGATTATGAATTTAAAAAAATTGATGTTCCTGTTTTATTAGGAAAGAAATTTTTAGGTGTTGCTAATGTATTTATTGGCCCATCATTTCAATACATTTTAGAAGATAATTTTGAATTTGAAAATGTAACAACAGATGATTTTGACAAATTTTCAGTAGGTCTTCAAATGGGATTTGGTGTAGAATTAGGTAAAATTGGTGTAGACGTTCGTTGGGAAAGAGGTTTATCTAATACAGAAGCTAAATTTGCCAATGTAACTGTAGATAATAGAACAAATCAAATAATATTTGGTCTTTCTTTAAAGTTGTAAGAAGTCAAAATAGTATTAAGTAAAAAGGCTCATGAGAAATCATGAGCCTTTTTTTTGTGCAAGAATGTTACTCTTTAAAAAGAAAAACAAAATCTAATACAAACCTAAGTTACACTACTTAAGATTTGTATTAGATGGTTTAACAGCTATTTTACTAAAATTAGATAGTATTTAATAACAAGTATTTAATTGTTGTAAATCCCTTTAAAAACTAATTTATAAAATAAAAAAAACACTCTTAATTTCTCAAGAGTGTTTTTATTTTATTTTAAAAAAGGAAAGTTCTAGTTAATATTAGGATTTAAGTAATCTGGTAAACTAGGATTACTATTATCACTAAAATCATTTGTAGGGTCTCCATCTCCATCTGCATCTTCATTAATAGATGCTACACCATCATTATCATGATCAGTATCTTCAACAATATCTAATAATTCAATATAAAACATTAAGTTGGTATCTACCAAACTACTACTAAAGTTACCAACATTACTAGAAGGATAACCTAAACCAGAAGGGATAAATAAAATTCCTTTACCCGTGTTTAAATATGTGATTGGACCATTAAGAGTACCACCACTACTATCTTTTTGCAATTCACCACCTTTAAATTTAGTGAAAGATTGTGTCCATCCTTTAACTACAGAGTTTAAAGTAAACCAAACTCCAGTTTCATTTTTATCAAAATTAGAAGAAAATAATTCTGTACCAAAAAAAGCTTGCCCAGAATATTTTACATATACAGAGTCCATAACTGTAGGATTTCCTTTTGCAGGATTTGGTTCTCCTTGCCTAATTGTATAAACATATAATGTTTGTTCGATGTCATTATCTGTAACTTTATATGATTCTAATTTTGTATCATCAAATAATGATGTTTTTCCAGATACTAGTACTTTTACAGAATCTAAAGTTTCATCATAGTAATTGTTCTTTAAAAACTTAACAATAGAATCGTTATCTGAAATAGCTAATTCTTCATAGTTAACGTCCGCAAACGGGTTTACAAAACCATTATCATCATCATCACAAGAATAGATTACCACAACTGCCAAAGTTAGAAGTAAAAAAATATTTTTTATTTTATTCATTTAATCTTAAAATTTAAGCTTGCAATTTACCATTTTTATACCTTTGTAAAAAGACAAACATTATATTTTAACTTTTTTTATGAGAATTGATAAATATTTGTGGTGCATTCGAGTTTTTAAAACCCGAACAATAGCAACAACAGCCTGTAAAAAAGGGCAAGTTAAGATGGATGCTAAAAGCGTAAAACCTTCTAAAGAAATTTTTGGAGGAGAATTAATTGTGGTTCGTAAAAATCAGATTAATTATCAAATAAAAGTTTTAAATTTACCCGAAAGTAGAGTTGGCGCAAAATTGGTTGAACAATACAAAAAAGATGTTACACCTAAAGAAGAGTTTGAAAAGACAGAACTTTTAAAGTTTGCAAAAGATTACTACAGAAAGAAAGGTATTGGAAGACCAACCAAGAAAGATAGAAGAGATATCGATAATTATCAAGAAGATACAACAGAAGATTTATGATTGCAGAAGGACAAATAATTTTAAATAATACTCAAATAGATCAAAAGATTAAAAGAATTGCTTACCAAATCTATGAAAGTAATAGTTCTGAAAAGGAAGTTATAATTGCAGGTATAGTTGGTAATGGTTTTATTTTTTCAAAAAAAATAGCTACTGTTTTAGAAGAAATTTCAAGCATAAAAGTAATTCTTTGTGAAGTGGTAATTGATAAGAAAAAACCTTTACAACCTATAACTACTTCTTTACCTATTAATGAATATAAAAATAAACCATTAGTTTTAGTAGATGATGTATTAAGCTCTGGTACGACTTTAATATACGGAATTAAGCATTTTTTAGAAGTACCATTAAAAAGGTTTAAAACTGCTGTATTAGTTAATAGAAACCATAAAAAATACCCTGTTAAAGCAGATTTTAAAGGTATTTCTTTATCAACTTCTATAAAAGAACATGTACAAGTAGAATTTAATGAGAAAGAAGCAATAGCTTATTTAGTTTAAAGTTTCTATTATCTCTTCTACAATTTCTTCTAAAGACTTTTTATCTGTATTTATTACAGTTTCTGCTTGTTCATAATAAAACCTTCTTTCAAAAAGATGTTTTGCTACAAATTCTGTAATTTTCTCATCTTTTAGATTTGCAACTAGTGGTCTTTTACTTTTTTCTTCAATTAATCTAGTAACCAAAGTATTTATACTAGCTTTAATATAAGTAGATTTTACATGAGCTTTTTTTATTAATTCCATATTATTTGCATAACATGGTGTTCCTCCGCCCAAAGAAAGCACAAAATTTCCTTCAGAATTTAAAATTTCCTTCAAATAAGTGTTCTCAATTCTTCTAAAATAGATTTCTCCCTTCATTTTAAATATTTCTGGAACGCTCATTTTCTCTTGTTCAGAAATATAATCATCTAAGTCTATAAAATTAATATTCAGCTTTTTAGAAACTACTTTACCAATAGTAGATTTTCCAGAAGCCATATAACCTAAAAGTATAATTTGCATTTTTTTTAATTTTTTACAAATATCAATAAAAAAAAATCATTTTTATGCTAATAATTCCAATGTTTGATAGTATATTTGCAACCGATTTAAGAAAAAGACCTGGTAGCTCAGTTGGTAGAGCATCTCCCTTTTAAGGAGAGGGTCCTGGGTTCGAGCCCCAGCCCGGTCACAAAAAAGTTAAGCTTAATATGCTTAACTTTTTTTATTTATAATAATTTGCGCACGTGGCGAAATTGGTAGACGCGCAACCTTGAGGGGGTTGTTTTCGCAAGAAAGTGGAAGTTCGAATCTTCTCGTGCGCACTTTTTTATTTTTTTACTTCTTTCACAAATAATTAACCAATTTATAACGGATTATCATTATTTTTACAACATGCAAAAAATGATAGTTATTTTGTGCTTATTAGCCTCTTTAAGCACGTTTTCTCAGATAGATACTTTACGTACTACAATTTTAAAAGGCCAGATCATACATGCTGAAAATAAAAAGGTTTTAAGCGCTGCACATGTATTAAACTTAAATACTGTTAAAGGTACCATTACCAATGATGAAGGTTTTTTTGAGCTTCCTACAAGAGTAAACGATACTATTTTAGTTTCTTATTTAGGCTATTCTTCTATAAAATTAAAAGTTACTAACGATCTTCTTAAAGGAAATGAATTAGAAATTGCTTTATATGAAAAGCCTGAAGAAATTAGAGAAGTTGTAATTAAATCAACAGCTTTAATTGGTGTTTTAGAAATAGATATTAAACAAGTACCTAAAGATAGATTTACAAGAATTCATATTAATGGTTTGCCACAAACTTATGAAGTAGGTAAACCAAAAGGTAAAAACTTCTCCTCTCCTATTGCTGCATTGTTTCAACCTGTAGATTTCTTATATAATCTTTTTGGGAAAAAACCGAAACAGTTAAAAAAACTTCAGAAATTAAAAAAAGAAGACGATTTACGTAAAATGCTTGCAGGTAAATTTGATAGAGAAGTTATGATGGAGTATTTAGATATGGACAGGCAAGAACTTTCGGAACTACTTACTGACTGTAATTACTCTGAATATTTTATTAAAAAAGCTTCTGATTTACAAATGATTGAAGCTGTTTTAGATTGTTATGAAAATTACAAAGCTTTAAAGAAAGGTAAAATAGAGCGTAACAAAATTCCTGAAAAAAAGAATTAATTATTTTATATTGAAAAAGGCCAGAAACATTACGTTTCTGACCTTGATCAACTATTAAAAACTAACTAATTTATAACTAAAATACAGCTGTTATATATTTATAGTTATATTTTCTTCTTGTATTCCAAGTTGTTCTTTTAGATTGTATTATTGCTGTCTTCTTGTTCTCTTTTTTTATGGTTTGTGTTGATATCATTATATGTTTCTTTAATTATTATTTACACTTATAAGACGACCACTTTCTAAATTTGTTACAGTTATACTTCTCTTTAACAGAACTTTGGCAATTACACATAAAATATTGTTAAACAAAAAAAATCCAGCTTTCGCTGGATTTTTAAATTATATTTAAGTAATTAAACTTATTGATTTCCTAAAATAATTGGTAAACCATCTTTACCAGAACCAATTACAATAACTTTACTATTAGGAGATTTAGACAACTCTAGAGTAGCATCAATTCCTTTTTCTTGTAAAATCTTATCTGTTAAAGATGCACTTAAAATTTTGTTTGCAATAGCTTTACCTTCTGCATCAATTCTTTGTCTTTCTGCTTCTTTTTTAGCTTTAGAAATTCTAAACTCATATTCTAAAGATTCTTGCTCTTGTTTTAATTTTGTTTCAATTGCAATTCTAATAGTACTTGGTAGCTTTACATCTTCAACTAAAACACGTGTAACAGATAAATATTGATTTTTTAATACGTTTTGTACTTCTTCTAAAATTTCTTGCTCTATAACATCTCTTTTACTAGAATACAATTGTTCTGGCGTATAACGCCCAACAACACTTCTTGCTGCTGCATTAATTGCAGGATCTAGTAATTCACGTTCGTAATCTTGTCCTTTTGTTTTAATAAGCTTTCCTAAATTAGCAAATTCTGGTTCGTACCAAATTGTACCATTTACTTTAACTTCTAATCCGTTTACAGAAAGCACATTCATTTCATCAGAAATAGATTGCTGACGTACTTTTCTTACAATCATTTTATTCCAAGGTAACATTAAATGAAAACCTTCTCCGTAAGTTTTCTCTGTATCTATACCATCTCCTAAAGACTCAAAAACTACACCTCCTTCACCAGGACCAATAGTAACTGTAGATTTAGAAAATAAAATTAAAGCTGCTACTCCTAAAATTATAAAGAAAACTCCACCTTTAGGAAACTTTATATCCATTTGATTATTTGCCATTTGTTGCTGTTTTTTGTTTTTATTTATTCTTCTTCAAATTTACAACTTAACTTTAGTAAACACAATCTATATAAGAACTATATTTTTGGTTACTAATATTGGTTTTACTTTTAAAAACTTAAGTAAATTAGACCTTCAACCTATCTTTTACATATTCTACTTTTGTTTTTCCGTGTTTTTTAGGATTTCCATCTTCATCTAAAGAAACCATTACAATTTTATCTATTTCGATAATAATTTTGTGAGTTAGTTTATTTCTAACAGTACATTTTAAAGTAATTGAAGAATTTCCAAAAGCAACAACTTCCATTCCAATTTCTATAATATCTCCTTGTTTTGCAGAACTCACAAAATCAATTTCAGACATATATTTGGTAACTGTTCTAGAAATTTCTAATTGAATAATTGCATAAATTCCTAATTCTTCGTCTATCCATTGTAGTAATCTACCTCCAAATAAAGTTCCATTAGGATTTAAATCTTCTGGTTTTACCCATTTTCTTGTGTGAAATTTCATAGATTTTGTTTTATTATTTCTATTACAAATTTCTTAATATATTAAGGATAATTCTAGTGATTTTAATTGCTAAATTAAATCTTACCATAATATTTTCTGATAAACCATTCCGCAGTAAATAATGAAATGACAAAAAATAAAATCCATTTCCAATCTATTAAGTTTTGCTCTTTAGTAGTAGGTTTTTGTGTTGTGAAATAACTTTTATTTTCTAGTAATTCTTTTATAATTTTTTCTGAATCGTTTTTATAAAACAACTTCCCTCCTGTTTTTAAAGCTAATTTACTAAGCTTATCTGCATTTGCATGTGTAAATTGTTCTTCAACTTTATAATCTGTAATTTTAAAACTACCATATTTAGAAGCATTTTGGCCTAAAACAGATACTTTAAAGCTGTATTCACCAGAAGAAAGGTTTTGTATAGCAACTTGGTAAGCATTGTTTATTAATGACATTGGAAGCTTTGTAATAACCTTTGTTTCTTTATTTGTAATTGCAATTTCAAGAGATGCTCTAGCATCGAACTGATAATTTTTATCTGTATAAAATGCAGAAATATTTATATTAGAATTTGCAGGATATAAATTTTCTGAATTTACTTCTAATCTATTTCTTTTCTTTTTTGAAGAAACATACTGTACCAAATTACCAATAAACTGATCGAATTCTTGAAACGAGTTTGTGTTTAAATAACTAGAAGCTCTCCATTTCCAAATTCCTTCACCAAAAATAATTGCCTTTTTCTGATTATTTTGTTCTAAAACAGAAATTAAAGGTTGTTGTGTTTGTAAACCATTTATATTTTGAAACAATAAATCTTGATGATCTTTTGTAAATGTAACTTCACCAAACTTATCTTTTAGAGGAGAAAATTGATTGTAACCAATATCCTTTTGTAAAAAAGTTAAAAATGAATCGTTGTAAGAAGCTCCATAGTTTTCTGTTTGGTTAATAAACTTTTTAGAGAAATCTAATTGTTGTTTGTTAATAAAA
>CAXBIR010000038.1:0-26932 GCA_963975825.1 uncultured Polaribacter sp. | reverse complement strand
GAGATTTTGAAGCAATGGTTAGAAAACAAATTGAGCCTTTTACAGATGTGCCAATTGTATTTATTTCTGCATTAACAAAACAACGTTTATTTAAAGCCATTGAAACTGCTGTAGAAGTTTTTGAAAAAAGAAAATTCAAAATTTCTACAAGTAAGTTAAATGATGCTATGTTAGAGATTGTTAAAAGTTATCCACCACCAGCTACAAAAGGTAAATTTGTAAAAATTAAATACTGTATGCAGTTACCTACTGCAACGCCACAATTTGCTTTTTTCTGTAATTTACCACAATACGTTAGAGATCCATACAAACGTTTCTTAGAAAATAAACTAAGAGATATGTACGATTTTTCTGGTGTACCAATCACTATATACTTTAGACAGAAGTAAGAATAAACTTCTTTAGATATTACAACTTAATAACTTTCAATGTTATGTAAACTGCATAATATTGAAAGTTATTATTGTTAAAAACGACCAACAAATAACAATTTTGTAAATTTGTATATTAAATTTTAAAAGATGAAAATCATAGAATCTAGTTTAGTGAATGAAGTTGAGCTGCCATTACAGCTAAATATTTCTTTTCGAAAGGTTTTCGATCTGTTTGAGAAATACTCACATTTAGAATTTAAAAACCACCCATTTCATAGCTCTGCTTTAGAAATGGTAAAATTATTTGAGAAACATCCAGAATTAAACGATGGTTTTTCAGACTACACGTTACTTGATAAATATAAGAATGAAATAGATTTATTATTAAATCCATTATTTCCAGAACCGCTACTTTTAAATGAAATAAAAGCAGCAAGTGTACCTTTCTCTTTTACTTCTTTTAAATTTACAGATCGTTTTCAGAATATTCTAAATAATGCTGGAGATGATTATGAATTTACTGTACGAAATTTTGAAGATGAAAGCATGTATATTTTAGCATGTACATTTATTTTAGGTTTTGTTTATGGTTACAATGTAGATGTAAAAAGACCTTTCTATTTCGATATTCCAGATAAAACTACTGGAACAATGAAATATTACAGAGCAGCTTTTAATGGAGATTTCTCTGAAATTACTCCAACAGAAAATGCTCCCAATATAACTAAAGAAGACTTTAGAGAATTATTAAATAATTTTGAAAACATAGCTCTTTGGAAAGAAAAATTTCCACCAAACAGCTATATTTTTAAAGGTTTTGGTATTATTAATTTATTTGATGTTACTTCAGAAGAAATGCTTTCTTCAATAAAAGCAAATTTACTAGCAAGTGATGATACTTTAATTTTTAAACTTCAAAATAACTTAAGAGATTTTTACGCTATTAAAGATTTAAAATTAGGTTATTCTATTTTCGATAACTTAAATAGTAAATTATGTGAAACAGTTGTTAGTAAATCTAATAGTATTATTTTAAATAATAGAGAAGAAATTAACTGTTCATCTAACTATTTTTGCGAAAGCATTATAGAAAAAGTTTTTGTAAATCATGAAACTTTTATTATTTCAGATATAGAAGAATATGGTAGGCAAACAGATAAAAACATGTTTTACCATAGTTTATATGATGGTGGTATACAAAGTATTATTTTAATACCTATTAAAGCTACAAAAAGTGGTGATTTAGCTTTACTAGAAATTGCATCACCAAATGCTTATGATTTGAACTCGGTTAATATTAATAAGTTAAAAGATATTATTCCTGTTTTTGAAGCTGCTGTTAAGAGAACATCAGAAGAACGTCAAAATGTTTTAGAAGCAACTATTCAAGAAAATTATACTTCTATTCATGAGTCTGTAAAATGGCGTTTTTACGAAGCTGTAGAAAAATATCATACAGAAGTTCAAACTAATGAAAATGCAAAGCTAGACGAAATTGTATTTAAAGACGTGTATCCTTTATTTGGTCAAAGTGATATTAAAGGGTCATCAGATGCAAGAAATATTGCCATAAAAGAAGATTTAATAACACAACTAACATTAGCTATTTCTGTATTAAAAGATGCTTGTTTAACAGAAAAGTTACCAATTTATAACGAGTTAATGTATCGTGTTTCTACATTTTTAAAAGATGTAAAAGACGATTTAAATGCTGGTGATGAAATTAATATTTTAGATTTTTTACAAAGAGAAATTTACCCTGTTTTTAATCATATAAAAGACATTAATAAAGAACTTTCTAGAAAAGTAAGTATATACATGAATCGTTTAGATAGCGAATTAAACGTTGTCTATGAAAAAAGAAAAGATTACGAGAAAAGTGTAAATCTTATTAATGATAAACTTTCTAGATATATAGATTCTCGTCAGAAAGATGCGCAAGAAATGTACCCACACTATTTTGAACGTTATAAAACAGATGGTGTAGAATTTAATATGTACATAGGAGAATCTATTACAAAAAAGGATTCTTTTGACAGTATTTATCTATATAACTTACGTTTGTGGCAATTACAAACTATGTGCGAAATGGAAAATATTGCATATTCTTTAGTAGACACAATGCCACATAATTTAAGAGTTGCTTCTTTAATTCTAGTTCATAGCAATCCTATGGCCATTAAATTTAGAATGGATGAAAAGCAGTTTGACGTAGATGGTGCTTATAATATTCGTTATGAAATTATAAAGAAAAGAATAGATAAGGCAAATATAAAAGGTACAGAAGAAAGAGTTACACAACCAGGTAAATTGGCAATTATTTATTCTCAAGACAAAGATGCTTTAGAGTATATAAAATATATAAACTTTTTACAATCTAGAAAACAATTAGGTAAAATAGAGTTTTTAGAGCTAGAAGATTTACAAGGTGTTTCTGGTTTAAAAGCATTAAGAGTAGAAGTTATTTATCAAAAAGATTTTGATGAAAAGAAAACAATTACTCTTAACGATTTAATAAAACAGATAGAAGCTTAATTAAACTGGTACTGAAACTCCTTTGTAATAAAAAGAAATTGCAAAGGCCAAAACACTTACAATAATACCAATCATAAAAACGGTGTATGTAAGTCTTAATATTTTATACTTTCTATTTAAAACCAAACCTAAGAAATATAAATCTTTGGTTAGAGAACCATATAGATAATCTCTATCTGTCATCATTTCAGATATTCCCCATTCAAAATCTTCTAATTTCATTTGATGAAAATTACCAAAAAATAACAAGTTTACTTTTTTATTTGCAACATCTAACTTTGTAAACTTACCTTCTGTAACATTTGGTCTTGTTGCTATAATAGACAAAACTATAGATGCAACAGTAAAACTAACAAAAATTATTGTTGGTATTAATAAATGAGAATTAGAAGGGTTATCTAACTTTGGTAATAAATTAGATAATGCTAAAGAAACAATAATTGCATTTACAGAAAGTAAAATATTGGCTTTTGTATCTGCAATATCACTTAATGTTATATGGTTTCTAAGCGCAACTCTAAACATGGTTTCTACACCTCGTTCAGGCACTTCACTTTTGTTTTTCTTTAAATCTAAAGCAACCTTTTTTTGCTTAAATTTCTTATTATCTTTTTTAAGTTTCTTTTGGTTTTTTAGAAGTTTTGCTAGATTTTTCTCTTTTCCTTCACTCCAATTTCTAAGAGCAAAATCTGTATAATATCTATGTTTTTGAGTTAAAAAAGACAAATTAAGCTCAATCCACTCAGAATTTGTGTACTTTTTATCAAATGTTAACTCCCATTCTTTTCTTAATAATGAAACAAAATCTATAAAGTCTTTAGAAGCTAAATGTGCACAATCTGCATCTCTAATAATTTCTTCAGAAATATTTTTAGGAACAAAGTTCATTTCTGTAGCCAAAATTATAGAAGTTATATTTTTTATTCTTGTTTCTGCAATATTTTTAGTTGACAAAAACTCTGTAACAATTTCTACACTTTTTTCTTCATGATTAGAAGAGCCATCTACATAACCCGTATCATGAAACCAAGCAGCTATTACTAGATCTTCTAAAGCAACATCTTTAATATTTAAACTTTCTGCAATTTCCTTTGTACTAGCTACAACTCTCTGGGTATGAGCAAGGTTGTGATAAACATAGTTTGAATGAATATTTTTGCTTAAAAAACTAAAAACAAATTTTTCTACTTCTAAAATTAGTGCGCTCATATTATAAATTTAAACAAAAATAAACAATTAAAAATGGTTTTCTTTTAATTGATATTTGTCGTAAATTTAAGTATTGCTTTCAACACATACAAAATTTCTTTTTTTGTAAGTTGATGGCAGGTTTTTCGTCTAATAAAAGATAGTAAAAACATTATAAAAAGAAAGAAAAATAGACATGCTAAATTGGAAAGATATTATCAGTTTTACAGTAAAAGGAAATCCAATTCCAGAGAAAAGAGTAGAAAAAACAGAAGAAGAATGGAAGCAACTTTTAACAGCAGAACAGTTTAGAATTACAAGATTAAAAGGAACAGAAAGACCACACACAGGAGAATTATGTTCTATTTACGACGAAGGACAATACAATTGTACTTGTTGCAACACGCCATTATTTGATTCTACGATAAAATTTGAATCTAGTTCTGGTTGGCCAAGTTTTACACAACCAATTAAGGAAAATGCTATAAAATATCATAAAGATGTGTCTTTTGGTATGGTTAGAGTAGAAGTTTTATGCAATACTTGTGACGCTCATTTGGGTCATATTTTTCCAGACGGACCAGAACCAAGTGGTTTGCGTTATTGCATTAACTCAGAATCTATGCAACTAGAGAAAGAGAATTCTTAAACATGAATAAAAACTTACAAATTGCCACTCTAGGAGGTGGATGTTTTTGGTGTACAGAAGCTGTATTCCAAGAAGTAAAAGGTGTAGAAGAAGTAGTTTCTGGTTATGCTGGTGGTAATGTTCCAGGAAAACCAACGTACAGAGAAATTTGTTCTGGTTTAACAGGTCATGCAGAAGTAATTCAAATAACATTTGATGAAAACATAATTTCTTATGAAGATATTTTAGTTATTTTTATGACAACTCATGATCCTACAACACTAAACCAACAAGGTGCAGATAGAGGAACACAATACAGATCTGTAATTTTTTATCATGATGATACACAACAGAAAATTGCACAAGAGGTTTTAAAGCAAATGAAACCTTATTTTAATGATAAAATTGTTACGGAAATTAGTGCTTTGCCTATTTTTTATGAAGCAACACAAGAGCATCAAAACTATTACAGAGAAAATACGCAACAAGGGTATTGTACATTTGTTATAGAACCTAAATTAGCTAAACTTAGAAAGTTTCATGCAGATAAATTAAGGTAGAATGATTAAATTATTTGGCACAGAAATGTGCCATAAAACTCAATATTATAAAACATTTTTAAAAACGCGTAATTTAGATTACGCGTTTTTAGATGTAATACAAAATGAAAAAAATGCAGAAGAATTGCGTAACTTGTATGATAATAGAAAATTAAATTTTCCTACAATTACAATTAATGATAAAAAATTAAGAAATCCTTCAGATAAGGATCTTCTAAAATGGCTTGATAAATCAGAATGAAACTACAAATAAACAACAACTTTACTAAAGAATTACCAGCAGATATTCTTGAAGAAAATACAAGAAGACAAGTAGAAAAAGCAGCGTTTTCTTATGTTTTACCTAAAAGAACAGCAAAACCAAAAGTTTTACATGTTTCGCCAGAAATGGCTTCAGAATTAAATATCTCTAAAGAAGAAACT
This sequence comes from uncultured Polaribacter sp., assembly GCA_963975825.1. GTDB lineage: Bacteria > Bacteroidota > Bacteroidia > Flavobacteriales > Flavobacteriaceae > Polaribacter. The sequence continues at coordinate 21,224 of CAXBIR010000038.1, read as the reverse complement.
ACTTCAGAGTTTTTTAAAAACATAGTTACTGGTAATGAAGTTTATCCTAACACAAAGCCTTTTGCAATGTGCTATGCAGGTCATCAATTTGGAAATTGGGCAGGACAATTAGGAGATGGTAGAGCTATAAATTTATTTGAAGTAGAACACAATAATAAAAATTGGAAAGTACAATTAAAAGGTGCAGGTGAAACACCATATTCTAGAACTGCAGATGGTTTAGCTGTCTTACGATCATCAGTTAGAGAATATCTGTGCAGCGAAGCAATGTTTCATTTAGGCGTGCCAACAACCAGAGCATTATCTTTAAGCTTAACAGGAGATAAAGTGTTGCGAGATGTTTTATACGATGGAAACCCTGATTATGAAAAAGGTGCTATTGTTTCTAGAACTTCTCCTTCATTTTTACGTTTTGGTAGTTTCGAAATTTTTACAGCAAGAAAGGATTTAGATAATTTAAAGAATTTAGTAAACTATACTATTAAACACCATTTTTCGCATTTAGGAAAACCGTCTAAAGGAACATATATTCAGTTTTTTAAAGAAGTTACAGAACGTACTTTAGACATGATAATTCATTGGCAACGTGTTGGTTTTGTGCATGGAGTTATGAATACAGATAACATGTCTATTCTTGGTTTAACTATAGATTTTGGACCTTATGGCTGGTTAGAAGGTTTCGATTTTGGTTGGACACCAAATACTACAGACATTCAAAACAAGCGCTACAGATATGGAAATCAGCCAAATATTGGCTTATGGAATTTGTATCAACTTGCAAATGCTTTATATCCTATAATAGAAGAAGTAGCACCTTTAAATGCTATTTTAGAACAATATAAAACTGATTTTGAAGTAAAATCTTTACAGATGATGAAATCTAAATTAGGTTTATTTACTTCAGATGAAGACGATTTAAAACTGATTCAGAGCTTAGAAGATAATTTACAATTGGTAGAAACAGATATGACAATTTTCTTTAGAAATCTTAGTAAATTCACAGATGAAAAAGATGGTTTAAAATTGATAAAAGATTCATTTTATGATTTTGAAAACATATCTAATGAAGTAGAAAATAGTTGGAATTTGTGGTTTAAAAAATATAATGAAAGACTTCAAATAGAACGTGTTTCACAAAAAGAAAGAAAAGAAAAAATGGACGCTGTAAATCCTAAATACGTTTTGCGAAATTATATGTCGCAACTAGCAATAGATGAAGCAGACAAAGGAAACTATACTTTAATTGATGAATTATTTCAACTTTTAAAAAACCCATATAATGAACAACCTACAAATGAAAAATGGTTTGCAAAAAGACCAGAATGGGCAAGAAATAAAGTAGGTTGCTCAATGTTATCTTGTAGTTCTTAAAAAGAAAATAATATGCAATTAGGTTTAGGAACAGCTGCTTTAGGCAGACCAAAATATATAAATGTACGTCAAGAGAATTGTAATAATTCTAATTTAGAAAACTTCAGAAAACAAAGTTTTGCTGTGTTAGAAGAAGCATATAATTTAGGTATAAGGTATTTTGATACTGCACCTGGTTATGGTTTGGCAGAAGAGTTACTTTTAGAATGGTTGCAAACAAAAAACGATAATTCTATTAATGTTGCCACAAAATGGGGCTATACTTACGTTGCTAATTTTAAAGAAGACGCAACAGTTCATGAAATAAAAGAGCATAGTTTTTCTAAGTTAGAAGAACAATGGAATTTCTCTAAACAATTGCTTCCTTATTTAAAAGTGTACCAAATTCATTCTGCAACTTTAGAAACTGGTGTTTTAGAAAATAAGCTAGTATTAGAACAATTGGCTTTATTAAAGAAAAAATACAATTTAAAAATTGGATTAACTACTACAGGTACAAGTCAAGTAGAGGTAATTAAAAAAGCATTAAATATTGTTGTAAACGGTGGTGAATTATTTGACTTATTTCAAGTTACTTATAATTTTCTAGACCAAAGTTTACAAGAAATTCATGAAGAACTAATCTTAAGAAAAAAGTTAATTGTAATAAAAGAAGCTTTAGCAAACGGACGTGTTTTTAGAAATAAAAAATACCCTCATTATGATAATGCATACAGAGTTTTAGAAAATTTAGCAAAAAAACATACAGTTGGTATAGATGCAATTTCATTAAAATATTGCGAACAAACCGTCTTAAAAAGTACTGTTTTAAGCGGAGCAAGCGATATAAAACAACTAAAAGAAAATTTAAAGTTAAACAGTTTTACATTGTCTGATAAAGAAATTGAATTGTTAAATTCTTTTAAAGTATCGCCAGAATTCTATTGGAAAGAGAGAAAAGAATTGGAATGGAATTAACCAAGATTGCATTTGGTGGTGGTTGTCATTGGTGTACAGAAGCTGTTTTTCAAGCTTTAATAGGTGTAGAAAAAGTAGCACAAGGTTGGGTGGCTTCAACAAAAGAAAACACTACTTTTTCTGAAGCTGTTATTGTATCTTTTAATAATAAAATAGATTTAGACACTTTAATAGAAATTCATTTATTTACTCATAAAAGTACAAGCAATCACTCTATGAGAAATAAATATCGTTCTGCAATTTATTACTTTTCTGAAGTACAAAAAGAGGAATGTTTACAGATAATAAATACGCTTCAACCAAAATTTGAAAATAAAATTATTACGCAAATATTAGAATTTACAGATTTTAAACCTTCAACAAAAGAGTTTCAAAACTATTACATTAAAAATCCTGAAAAACCTTTTTGTAAAAAATACATTAATCCCAAATTAGACTTATTACTTCTTAAATTTTCTAAACACATAAATAAAAGTAATATTTCTTAAATTGTAACGACTATCTCTAAAAGCAATTTAAATGAAAACTACTAGATTAGAAATAACAAATACAAAAGGGTTAAAATTACAAGCATATTTAGAATTACCTGCAAATCAAAAACCAAATAATTTTGCAATTTTTGCACATTGTTTCTCTTGTAATAGTAATTTTAATGCGGTAAAAAACATAAGTCGTTCTTTAACAAATCACGGTTTTGGTGTTTTACGTTTCGATTTTACAGGCTTAGGAAAAAGTGAAGGAGAATTTGCTGAAAGTCATTTCTCTGCCAACGTAGAAGATTTAATTGCTGTAAACACATACTTAGACACAAATTACAAAGCACCTACTTTAATTATTGGCCACTCTTTAGGTGGTGCTGCTGCAATAGTAGCTGCTTCTAAATTAGAAAATATAAAAGCAGTTGCTACAATTGGTGCTCCTTCTACAGCAGATCATGTAACACATTTATTTTCTCATGCTTTAGATGAAGTTGCAATTAAAGGTGAAGTTGAAGTAAATATTGGAGGAAGACCTTTTAAAATAAATAAAGATTTTGTTGCCGATTTTAGTAAAACAGATTTACCAACTATTATTAAGAAATTAAGAAAACCAATATTGGTAATGCATTCTCCTACAGACACAATAGTTCCTATAGATAATGCTCATGAAATTTACCACAATGCAAGACATCCAAAAAGTTTTGTTAGTTTAGATAATGCAGATCATTTAGTTAGTAAACCAGTAGATAGTATTTATGTTGGAAACATGATTGGTACTTGGATTCAGAGATATCTTACACCAGAAGAAAATATTATGATTTCTACTGAAGGAGAACAATTAGTTGCACATTTAAATGTAGTAGAAGACAATTTTACTACTTCTATTCAAACAAAAAAACATTCTTTTATAGCAGATGAACCAGAAAGTTTTGGTGGTAATGATTTTGGTCCTTCACCTTACGAATTTTTAAGCGCAGGTTTAGCTGCCTGTACAGTTATGACTTTAAAATTATATGCTGAACGTAAAAAATGGGATTTACAAGAAGTGTTTGTTTACATAACTTACTCTAAAAAACATAGTGAAGATTTACAAATAGAAACAAGTAAAAACACACATTTCGATCATTTAAACAAAAAATTAAAATTTGTTGGTAATTTAGACGAAAAACAAATTTCACGTTTAAAACAAATTGCATCTAAGTGTCCTGTTCATAAAACTCTACAGAGTCAAATTATTATTGATACAGAAATAATATAACATTAATTAGCCATAACATGACTATTTTAGAAAACATTAAAAACTACTTCAATTCTAAAGTTGAAGGAAACACAACAGAAAAACATCCTCTAGGACTTTGCCCAAATTGTTGGGGTAAACAAGAATGGGAAGGTGAATTTTATAAACTAAATAAGGGTAATAAACTGACAATTAACGACCAAACATATAATAATTTTATTAATAAAATTGTAGAGAATAACGTTAGTGGTATTGTTATTAATGACGATTCTTACGAATGTGAAACTTGTAAAACAACTTTTAAATCTTAACTTAAAAAGTTTTATATTTAGACCTAAATCTTAGCGTTTCTAAATGTTACACGAACTTAAAGAAATTATTAATCAAGCCATTATACATCAACAAAAAGGCATAAAAAACGTCTTGGTAACTGTAGTAGATTTAAATGGCTCTTCTTATAGAAAACCAGGAGTTAGAATGTTAATTTCTAACAATAATACCTACGTTGGTGCAGTAAGTGGTGGTTGTGTAGAAAAAGAAATAATTAGACGTGCTAAGTCTGTTTTCTTAGACGAAAAGGCAAAAATTATAACTTACGATGGTAGATATAGATTAGGATGTGAAGGCATTTTATATATTTTAATTGAACCTTTTAATATTGAAAAAACATTCTTAGAAACATTTTTATCTGCTATAAAAAACAGAGAAATCTTACAAGTTAACTCTTACTTCAAAAAAGAAGATGAAGCTATTGGTAATTTTGGTTCTGTTATTACTTTTAATAACAATTTAAAATTCACTTTTTCAAGTTATTTTGATTTAAATACAATAGAAAACCTAAATATTTTTACTCAGAATCTAGAACCTTTGTTTAAATTAATAATTATTGGTGGGGAACATGATGCTGTAAAGTTATGTAAAGTAGCTTCCAATTTAGGTTGGCAAGTAGAGGTTTTAACTGCAGCTAAAGATTCTAAATTACAATCAGATTTCCCTGGTTCTTTTACTGTAATTGGTGAAACGCCAGAAACTGTTCAGTTTTCTAATATTGAAGAAAATACAGCAATTGTATTAATGAATCATAGTTATGTACAAGACTTAAAATATTTAGTAGAATTATCTAAATTTCAACCAAAATATATAGGTATTTTAGGTGCACCAAATAGAAGAGAAAAAATTTTTAATGCACTTTTTGAATTTGCCCCAGAAACTACAGAAGCGTTTTTAGACACTATTTACACGCCAGCTGGCCTACATATTGGCGCAAAAACACCCGAAGAAATTGCAATTTCAATTATTGCAGAAATTCTATCTGTAACAAGAAAAAAAGAACCTTTTTCTTTAAGAAAACTACAAGGAAAAATTAATAATTAATTGATGAAAAATATAGCTGTTTTAGTTTTAGCTGCAGGAAAATCTTCTAGAATGAATACGCCTAAACAGTTGGTTAAAATTGGTGTTAATTTTCTATTAGAAACTGTTTTATCTAAAGCAAAAACAATTAACACAAGTAATGTGTATTGTGTTTTAGGCGCAAACTCAGATATTATTAGAAAAGAAATTTCTTCTTCCGATGTCCATTTTATTTATAACAAAAACTACAATAAAGGCTTAAGTGCCAGCATAGTTAATGGAGTTGAAGAAATAAAATTAAAAAATAAAAATTACGATGCTATATTTATTCTTTTAGGAGATCAACCAGCTTTAGAAAAAGAATATTTAATAGATATGATTACTTTATTTTCTAAAGATGAAACAAAAATTATTGCATCAAATTACGGCAATAAACTAGGAGTTCCAGCAATTTTTCCGAAAACATATTTTTCAGAATTAACAAAACTATCTGGAGATTTTGGTGCGAAAGACATTTTAAACAAAAGTAAAAATGTTATTTTTCTTGATAAACAAACAAACTTTATAGATATTGATACTGAAAAAGACTTACAAGACTTTAAAGACTCTATTTTAAAATAGTTATTTTTGTAAGATGAAGCTCATCAAACAAACGTTATATATTCTAATTTTTTCTGTTTTAATTTCTGCTTGTGCAACTATAAAAATGCAAGTTGCAGAAAACCATAAATACTCCGCAAGAAAAGACACGTCTAAGGTTATACATTCTTTTTATTTAATTGGTGATGCTGGTAATTCCAACTTAAACAAAAAAGATTCTGCACTTTCTTATTTAGAGCAAGAAATTAAGTCTGCTAATAAAAACTCTACTTTAATCTTTTTAGGAGATAATGTTTACCAAAAAGGAATTCCTGAAGAAAATTCTAAGAATTACAAGTTAGCTGAACATAGACTAAAAGTACAAACAGATATTGGTAAAAAATTTCCTGGAAAAACATTTTTTATTCCTGGAAATCATGACTGGTATAGTGGTTTAAAAGGATTAAAAAGACAAGAAAAATTAGTAGAAGAAGCTCTTGGTAAAAACACTTTTTTACCAGAAAAAGGTTGTCCTTTAGAAAAAATAGAAGTTAATGATGATATAAATATTATTGTTGTAGATACACATTGGTTTGTTACCAATTGGGACAAACACCCGGGAATTAATGATGATTGCGAAATTAAAACTAGAGAAAAATTCTTTGAAGAATTTGAAGGGTTATTAAAAAAATCTCAAGGTAAAACAACGTTAATTGCACTGCATCATCCAATGTTTACAAATGGTCCTCATGGTGGTTATTATTCTTTTAAAAGCCATATGAAGCCTCTGCCTATTTTTGGTACTGCATTAAACGTATTAAGAAAAACTTCTGGTGTAACCAATACAGATCAGCAAAACGAAAAATACAATCAATTAAGAAAACGTATTATTAGTTTGGCACAACAAAATGAAAAAGTAATTTTTGTTTCTGGTCACGAACATAGTTTACAATACATTGTACAAGATAATATTCCGCAAATTGTAAGTGGTTCTGGTTCTAAAATTACTGCAACAAAAAATGTAAACGGAGGTGTTTTTTCATACGGAACACAAGGTTTTGCAAGATTAGATATATATGAAGACGGTGCTTCTACTGTTCATTTCTACACTGCAAAAGAGCGTAAAATTGTATTCGAAGCCAATGTTTATAAAAAAGATAGCATATTAGAGTTTAACGATTTTTCAAATATAAAACTGAAAGAAAAAGACGCTGCAATTTATACTACTAAAGAAGTTACTAAAGGTAAGTTTTACACTTTTCTTTGGGGAAAAAGATACCGTAAGTATTTTGGTCAAAAGATTACAGCACCTTCAGTAAACTTAGATACTTTATATGGCGGTCTAAAACCTGTAAGAAAAGGTGGTGGTCATCAATCTAAATCATTACGTTTAGAGGATAAAAATGGAAAAGAATATGTAATGAGAGCACTCAGAAAAAATGCTGTTCAGTATTTACAAGCTGTTGCTTTTAAAAATCAATATGTAGAAGGCCAATTTAACAAGACTTACACAGAAGATTTGTTGTTAGATGTTTTTACAGGTTCTCATCCTTACGCACCTTTTGCCATAGATAAATTAGCAGATGCTATAAATGTTTATCATACAAAACCAATTCTTTTTTACGTACCAAAACAGAAAGGTTTAAAAGAATTTAATGCTGGCTTTGGTAATGAATTATATATGATTGAAGCTAGAACAGCAGATGGACATGGTGATAAAGAATATTTTGGTTTTTCTGATGAAATTATTAGTACAGATGATTTAAGAAAAAACTTAGCCAAAGATGAAAAGTATGTTTTAGACGAAGAAGCTTACATTAGAGCTCGTTTATTTGATATGTTAATTGGAGATTGGGATAGACACCAAGACCAATGGAGATGGGCTACTTTTAAAGAAGGGAAAAAAATTATTTACAGACCAGTTCCTAGAGATAGAGACCAGGCTTTTTCTATATTTAGTGATGGTTTTTTAATGAATACTATTACTAGCGTAATTCCTGCTTTAAAGGGAATGCGTTCTTATGAAGATGATATTAAAAACCCTGCTCATTTTAGTTTATCTGCGTATCCATTAGATATGAGGTTAATTAAACAATCTAACAAAGCTAATTGGGACAAACAAGTTCAGATAATACAAAATCAAATTACAGATCAAATTATAGAAAGTGCTTTTTCTAAATTTCCAGAAGAAGTTAGAGGTGCAGACATAGATGATATTAAAAGAAAATTAAAAGGAAGAAGAAAAAATCTTCAAAGAATTTCTGATAAATATTTTACGCACTTAAATAAATTTCAAGTAATTACTGGTACAAATAAAGATGATTGGTTTGAAATTAATCGTTTTGTAAACGGAGATAGTGAAATTATTGGTTATAGAATTAAAGATGGAAAAAAAGCAGATATTTTTCATAAAAGAAGGTATAAGAAAGATATTACAAAAAATATCTGGATTTACGGTTTAGATGATGATGATAGATTCGTAGTAAATGGACCTTCAGGAATAAACCCTATTAAAATAAAGTTAATTGGTGGTTTAAATAATGATATTTATGAAATAAATTCTCCAAAATTCATAAAAGTATATGATTATAAATCTAAGAAGAACACTTTCTTAACCAAAAATTTTAAGAAAAAAATTACTGATGATTATCAGACAAACACTTATAACTACAAGAAACTAAGAAGTAAAAGTAATTTGGTGTCGCCAGCAATTGGTTACAACCCAGATGATGGTGTTAAAATTGGAGTTAAAAACACTAGATTAATTGATGGGTTTGAAAGAAACCCTTTTACCAGAATTCATGTAATAGAAGGTTACTATTACTTTGCAACAAGTGGTTTTGAGGTAAAATATAAAGGTGAATTTTCAAACATATTAGACCGGTTTAATTTAGGTATTACTGCAGAATTTAATAGTCCTAATTACGCCAAAAACTTCTTTGGCTTTGGTAATAATTCTATAAATTTAGAAGCAGATGAAACCGTGAGTAAAGACTATAATAGAGTTAAAATAAGAAAATTACAAGCTGGTACATTTTTAAAATGGAGAGGAGACTTAGGTGCAAAATTTACTATCGCAGCTAATTTTCAAAGCTTCGATGTAGAAAGAACCTCTGGAAGGTATTTAGAAACACAATATGCAGCAGGCAATGATGTTTTTAAGGCTCAGAACTTTTTTAATGCAGAAACTAGCTATTATTATCAACACTCAGACAATCCTGCTTTTCCAACTTTAGGTATAGAGTTTAATGCCCTATTAGGACACACAAATAATATAAATAATGCTAATAGATTTTCTTATGCTACTACTTCTTTAGGAGTAACACACAAGCTAATTCCCAATGGTAAGTTAGTATTAGCCTCTAAAATAGACGGTCATTTTACTTTTGGTAATAATTTTGAATTTTATCAAGGAGCAACTATTGGAGGAAATGAAGGCTTAAGAGCTTATAGAAATGAGCGTTTTACAGGCAAAAACGCATTTTATCACACTACAGATGTTCGTTATAATATTAGCAACCTTAGAACTGCTATATTACCTATTAACATTGGTATTTATACTGGTTTCGATTATGGTAAGGTTTGGGGAACACCAACAACACTAACTGTATCGCTAGATAACTCTAGTAAACCAAACACTTCTTTTGGTGGCGGTATCTTTTTAAACGCAGCAAATATGTTAACTACAAGTTTAGGAGTATTTAATGGTAACGAAGGTGCTAGAGTTACATTTAATTTAGGTTTCGATTTTTAATATTATGAATTATACTGCAATTATATTTGGAGCAATATTTGGCTTTTTAGCAATTATCTTAGGTGCTTTTGGAGCACATTTATTAAAGAAAAAATTATCTATAGAACAATTACAAAGTTTTGAAACAGGTGTAAAATACCAAATGTATCACGCAATTGTTTTGCTGGCTTTAGGTTTTCAATTAAATTCTGAAATTACATTAGACAGTTATATTGTAAACTCTTTTATAATTGGGGTTATTCTTTTCTCTTTTTCAATTTATGGCTTGGTAATTTCATCTGCTAGTAATAAAAAACTAAGATTTTTAGGTCCAATTACACCTTTAGGAGGTTTATTTTTAGCTTTAGGATGGGCTTTAATAATTTATAAATATAGTATGCTATATTTTATTTAAAGTTTTAATTCATATAAATTACCACCAGCTCCATGAGCTTTTTCATCAGAAATTAATAGTGTATTATTATCTTTAAAAGTGATACTTTCTTTTTGAGAACGATGTGTTAAATCTATCTTTTCTACTTTACCCGAAAGAAATTTATCTCCAACAAAGTCAGAAAAAATTAATACGTTACTTTGTGATAATAATGCTACTTTTTTACCATTAGGAGAAATGTCTGCAGAAGTAATCCAACATTCTAAATCTTTACAATTTTCAAAATTATCTACAATTTCTGCTGTATATTTTCCTTTTTTTGCTGGTATTTTATACAAAGTTGTTTTTCCGTAATTTCCTTTTACTCTACTTTTTGTAAGAATGTAAAGTGAATTTTTAAAGTAAAAAAAAGATTCCGTATCAAAATATCTGTCTTTCTTTTTTGGTGGAAATTTTGTTTGATTTGGGTATTCAAATTCAATTTCATCTACTTCTGCATTTTTTTCGTCCAACTCATTTTGTTCAACAATAATAATGCTTAAGTTTTTTCTTTTATTTAAATTATTTCCAAAATCACCAATATAAATGTTTCCATTTTCATCTGAAGTTAAATCTTCCCAATCGTGGTTTTTAGCTTTTACATAAATATCTTTAATGATGTCTCCTTTTTCATTTACACCAAATAAAGTTGGTTTATTCCCACCATCATTTATCATCCAAATTAAATCTGATTTTGGTACAACTTCTGTACCAGAAACCTCTTCTAAATCTTTAGGCAAGTTTGTAATTAGTTTTAATTGCCCAAAATTCTGACAACTTAAAAACAATAAAAAAGTGAATAATAATCCTATTTTTTTTAACATAAATACAGTTATTTTTTTCTTACAATAACAACAATAAGTATACCGTAAAATTACCAACTTCCACCAGCTCCTCCACCACTAAAACCACCGCCGCCAAAACCACCACCAAAGCCTCCGCCTCCAAAACTTCCTCCACCAGAAGAACTTCCAAAGCCACCGCCAAAGCTACCTCCACCTCTACCAGCATTACTTAAAATAATGGTATCGAATATTGTTTCTGCTAGAGATCCTTTTCTAGAACGATTTCCTCCTCCTCTATTATTTTTATTCCCTCTAGAAATAATAATAAAAAAGATGATAACTATTAATACAAAAAAGAAAATTCCAGGATCAAAACCTTTAGTTTCTTTTTTACGAATTCCTTTATATTCTCCGTTTAATAATTGAAAAATAGTATCTGATCCTTTATCTAAACCTGCGTAAAAATCTCCTCTTTTAAATTCTGGAATGATAACATTTCTTGTAATTTCACCTATAATACCTGCTGTTAAAATTGGTTCTATACCATAACCAGGTGCAATCCATATTTTACGGTCTTTTTCTGCTAAAAGAATTAAAATACCGTTGTCTTCTTTTTCTTGACCAATACCCCATTTTTGAGCCCATCTTGGTGCAAGAATACCAATACTTTCATTTTTTGTTGTTTCAATAATAATAACAACAATTTGGGTTGATGTAGAATCTGAATAACGAACTAGTTTATTTTCTAAATTAGTTTTCTGGCTATCTGTAAGTAACTTTGTATAATCGTAAACACTCGTTTGTTTTTTCGGAGTTTCGGGTATTGTAAATTGCCCAAAAACTACTTGAGTTGCTAATAATACGAATAAAAAAAGTGCGTTTTTAATTGATTTCAAGAAATTAATTATTTAGAAATTTCGTTAGATAATTCGTTTTCATCATCAGTTTGCCAAGGAAAATGACTTTGTAATTCTAAACCAGCTTTTAAAATTCCATCTACAATACCTTGTTTGAAATTTCCTTTTTTAAAGTGATTTTGAATTATATCTTTTGTTGCATCCCAAAAGTTTTTTGGCACTACATCATTTATACCTTTATCTCCATAAATAATAAACTTATGGTCTTTTACTGCAACATAAATTAGTACAGCATTAGCATCTTTGGTATTATCCATTTTTAAGAGGTGAAATACTTCTAGTGCACGTTCATAATGATCTTTCTCTGAAGAAGCTTCAATATGAATACGTATTTCACCAGAAGTATTTGTCTCTGCTGTTCTAATAGCAGAAATAATTTCTTTTTCTTCTGCTGGCGTAAGAAATTCTTCTACTTTAGACATATATTATTTTTTACTAAAATCTACTTTTACTGGCTTTTCAGCTCCTGCTTCTGCTTGAAAATATGGTTTTCCTTCAAAATTAAACCATCCTGCTAAAATAGAATTCGGGAATTTTTTAACATGGTTGTTATAAGGTTTCACTTGTTCGTTAAAACGAGTTCTTGCTGTAAGAATTTGATTTTCTGTACTTGCTAACTCATCTTGTAACTTTAAGAAATTTTCGTTTGCTTTTAACTCTGGATATCTTTCTACTGTTACTAATAAACTTTTTAAAGCACCACTTAAACCACCTTGAACTTTATTAAACTGAGCTAATTGTTCTGGTGTAATGTTAGAAGGATCTATATTTACAGAAGTAGCTTTTGCTCTTGCTTCTATAACTTCTACTAAAGTTCCTCTTTCATAATCTGCAGCACCTTGCACAGTATTTACCAAATTACCAATTAAATCGTTTCTTCTTTGGTAAGATGTTTCTACGTTTGCCCAAGATTCAGAAACACTTTCATTTAGTTCTATTGCAGTATTATTAAACCCTACAGCCCATTTGTAAACACCAAATACAATTACTAATATTACAATTACAGGAATTAACCATTTTTTCATAATTTCTATTTTTTTAAAGTTTTTTGTTGATTTATTTATTGAATTTAACAAATTTACCTAATATTACTTAGAATATAAAGTAGATACTTGCTTTATCTAAAAGATTAGACACACAAAAGTAAAATGTGTTACAATTGATTTTTAATTTTAACCAATTCTGCTTTTACAGCTTCTAGTCTACTAATTATTTCATGATTGTAAATTGTAGAATCTGGATTCTTTTTTAACTTCTGTTTTGCACCTTCTAAAGTAAAACCTCTTTCTTTTACTAAGCTGAATATTAGTTTAAAATTTACAATATCATTCGCAGTAAAAAGACGATTTCCTTTTGCATTTTTTTTAGGCTTGATAATATCAAACTCTTTCTCCCAAAAACGAATTAAAGAAGTGTTTACATTAAAAGCTTTGGCTACTTCGCCAATTTTATAATACCTTTTTTCGGGTAAGTCTACATGCATTTTTTAGAAAATTTAATCGTAAGATTGTCCTTCTTCCTCAGAAGCTTTTTGCATTGCAGCAAATTCTTCTGGTGTTAAATCTCCGTAATAAAAATTAATAGGATTTAAAGCTCTGTCATTTTTATGAACCTCGTAATGTAAATGTGCAGAAACAGATCTACCAGTATTACCAACATAACCAATTAAATCTCCACGTTTTACTTTCTGCCCACGTTTACCTTTAATTTTACTCATGTGAGCGTAAATAGTTTTGTAACCATAACCATGATCTATGTAAACTACATTCCCAAAAGTTGCACTTCTTTCCGATCTAATTATTGTTCCATTACCAGAAGCATAAATTGGGGTTCCTACAGGTGCAGTAAAATCCATTCCTTTATGAAACTTTCTAATTTTTAAAATAGGATGCATTCTCCATTTATAACCAGAAGCCATTCTTGTTAAATCTACTATTTTAACAGGTAAAATAGCAGGAATTGCTGCTAACATTTTTTCTTTTTCTTTTGCTAAAGTTACAATTTCGTCTAAAGACTTAGATTGTACAACCAATTGTTTAGATAAAACATCTACATCTTTGGTTAATTGCTTTATCATTTTAGAATTGTCATAACCTTCTAAACTCTTATATCTATTTACTCCACCAAAACCAGCTTTTCTTTGTTCATCTGGTATAGGATTTGCTTCAAAATAAGTTCTATAAATATTGTTATCTCTCTCTTGTAGTTGTGCTAAAACAGTAGAACTTTCTTCTATTCTTTTAGATAATAATTCTAAGTTTAATTGTAAATTTTCGTTTTCTCTATGTACAGCTCTTTCGTTTGGAGACATAATAAACTGACTAAAAACAATAAAACCAATAAAAGCAATCAATAAGACAGCTAAAGAACCAAAAACGGTTTTCTTATAATAATCACTTTTCTTTACAGCAATTTTTCTGTAAGAAAGTGTATCTGCATCGTAATAATATTTTACTTTTGCCATAATTCTAAATGTACTATTTTTGTTTTATTAAAATAGATTTTCGTACGAATCTCGTTTTTAATAACTCGCTAATTTACAAAATGTTTTACAACTGCTTTTTTAAAGTAGTAATTTTAAAAATATATTAACACAATCCAGCAAGCTGGAAACTTCTTTTTCTATGAAATCTCAAGACATTCGTGCTACGTTTTTAAACTTTTTTAAGGAAAAATCTCATTTAATTGTGCCTTCTGCGCCAATGGTTACTAAAGACGACCCAACTTTAATGTTTGTAAATGCTGGTATGGCACCTTTTAAAGAATATTTTCTAGGAAACGGAACTCCAAAAAATAACAGAATTACAGATTCACAAAAATGTTTACGTGTTTCTGGTAAACATAACGATTTAGAAGAAGTTGGCTATGATACCTATCATCATACTTTATTTGAAATGTTAGGTAACTGGTCTTTTGGAGATTATTTTAGAGAAGAAGCAATTGCTTGGGCTTGGGAATTGTTAACAGAAGTTTACAAAATAGATAAAGACATATTATATGTAACCGTTTTTGAAGGTTCTAATGATGAAGACAATCTAGAAATGGATTCTGATGCATATAACATTTGGAAAAAACTGATTCCTGAAGACAGAATTTTAAAAGGAAACAAAAAAGATAACTTCTGGGAAATGGGCGAGCAAGGACCTTGTGGACCTTGTTCTGAAATTCATGTAGATATTAGATCTGCAGAAGAAAAAGCAAAAGTAGCTGGTAGTACTTTAATTAATGAAGATCATCCTCATGTTGTAGAAATTTGGAATTTAGTTTTTATGCAATTCAATAGAAAAGCAAACGGAACTTTAGAAGAATTACCAAACAAACACATAGATACTGGAATGGGGTTTGAACGTTTGTGTATGGTATTACAAAACGTACAATCTAATTACGATACAGATGTTTTTAAACCTATTATTAGTGAAATATCTACCATTACAAACACAAAATATGGTGTAAATGAGAAACAAGATATTGCAACACGTGTAATCTCAGACCATGTAAGAGCTGTCTCTTTTTCTATTGCAGATGGACAATTACCTAGTAATACTGGTGCAGGTTATGTAATTCGTAGAATTTTAAGAAGAGCTATTAGATATGGTTTTACTTTTTTAGACAAAAAAGAACCCTTTATTTATAGATTAGTAGATGTTTTAAGTAAAAAAATGGGAGATGCTTTCCCAGAACTAAAAGCGCAAAAACAATTAATAGAAAATGTAATTAAAGAGGAAGAAGCTTCTTTCCTAAAAACATTAGACAAAGGTTTAGTTTTATTAGACGGAATTATTGCTGCTTCTAATTCTAAAGAAATCTCTGGAGAAAAAGTATTTGAATTGTATGATACTTTTGGTTTTCCGGTAGATTTAACTGCTTTAATTTTATCTGAAAAAGGATACACTTTAGATGAAAAAGGATTTCAAGAACATTTACAAAAACAAAAAAATAGATCTAGAGCAGCAAGTGAAACTTCTACAGAAGATTGGACGGTTTTAGTTGACGATACCGTTGAAGAATTTATTGGTTATGATTCTTTAGATGCAAATGTAAAAATAACAAGATACAGAAAAGTAACTTCTAAAAAAGATGGTGAAATGTTTCAACTTGTTTTTAATTTAACTCCTTTTTATCCTGAAGGTGGTGGACAAGTTGGAGACAAAGGTTATTTAGAAGATGTACATGGAGATGTTGTGTATATTTTAGATACTAAAAAAGAAAACAACGTAATTATTCACTTTTCTAAAAATTTACCAAAGCATTTAAACGAGAGTTTTAAAGCTGTTGTAGATGAAAAGCAACGTTACAGAACAGAATGTAATCATACTGCAACACACCTACTTCACCAAGCTTTAAGAGAGGTTTTAGGAACACATGTAGAACAGAAAGGTTCTGCTGTGCATTCTAAGTATTTACGTTTCGATTTTTCTCATTTTTCTAAATTAACTACAGACGAACTACAAGATGTAGAAGATTTTGTAAATGCACGTATATCTGGTAAGTTACCATTAATAGAAAAGAGAAACATACCAATGCAAGAAGCTATTGAAGATGGCGCAATGGCATTATTTGGTGAAAAATACGGAGATACAGTAAGAGCAATTAAATTTGGTAAATCTGTAGAATTATGTGGTGGAACGCATGTGAAAAATACGGGTGATATTTGGCATTTCAAAATAAAATCTGAAGGGGCTGTAGCTTCTGGAATTAGAAGAATAGAAGCAATTACAAATGACGCCGTTAAAGATTTTTACGCAGAAAATAATAATGCTTTATTTGAAATAAAAAATTTATTAAATAACGCTAAAGAGCCTGTAAAAGCAGTACAAAAATTACAAGATGATAACGCTGCTTTACAAAAACAAGTAGAGCTACTTTTAAAAGAAAAAGCGCAAAATTTATCAGGAGAAATTAAAAACCAATTACAAGAGGTTAATGGCGTACAATTTTTAGCTACAAAAGTAGATTTAGATGCAAATGGAATTAAAAATTTAGCGTTCTCTATAGGTAAAGAACATCAGAATTTATTTTTACTATTTGCTTCTGCACCTTCAAATGAAAAAGCAATGTTAACTTGTTATATTTCTAAAGAATTAGCAAATGAACGTGGTTATGATGCAGGTAAAGTTGTTAGAGAATTAGGAAAACTAATTCATGGTGGTGGTGGTGGCCAAAACTTTTTTGCAACTGCTGGAGGGAAAAACCCTGGAGGAATTCCTAAAGCTTTAGATAGAGCAAAAGATTATTTGGTTTAAAATGAATTTTCTAACGCAAATACCAATTAAAAGAGAAGAAAGGAATCCTATTAACTACGATTCTAAACTACTGTTAATTGGTTCTTGTTTTTCAGAAAATATTGGAGAAAAACTTTCTTATTATAAGTTTCAGTCAAAACAAAATCCGTTTGGAATTCTTTTTCACCCAAAAGCAATTGAACACTTGGTTACAAATGCTATCAATGAAAAAAAATATACAGAGAAAGATTTAATTTTCCAGAATGAGCGTTGGCATTGTTTAGATGCGCATTCTAGTTTGAGTTCTGTAAATAAAGGTGAACTTTTAGGAAACTTAAACGCTGCATTAGTAACAACAAAAGAGCAGTTAGAAGAAGCAACACATGTTATTATAACTCTAGGCACTTCTTGGGTATATCGTTTCATAGAAACGGATGCGATAGTTGCAAATTGCCATAAAATTCCTCAAAAAAAATTCTTAAAAGAGCTTTTATCTGTTGATGAAGTTTCTGAAATTTTAGAAGGAATTACTATACTTATAAAATCTATAAATTCATCAGTAAATATAATTTTCACAGTTTCTCCTGTAAGGCATTTAAAAGATGGTTTTGTTGAAAATACACAAAGTAAATCTCATTTAATTGCAGGAATACATAATGTTGTTAACCATAGAAATGGCGTGCATTATTTCCCTTCATACGAAATTATGATAGATGAATTAAGGGATTATCGTTTTTATAACGAAGACATGATTCATCCTAATAAAACAGCGGTAAATTATATTTGGAATAAATTTTCTAGCACTTGGTTTAATGAAGAATCACAAAAGATAATGCAAGAAATAGAAACCATACAAAAAGGAATTTCTCACAGACCCTTTAATGAGAATTCAGAACAACATCAGAAATTTTTGAAGAACTTAGATTTAAAAATCAATAAAATTAAATCTAAATTACCATTTATAACCTTTCAATAAAAAAGCTTGCAGACAAATTATCTACAAGCATTTTTTTATTATTAAGTTTTAAAAAAAGCCAATTCTAACACTAGGTAAACCAACTCTTACATTAGTTCTAACGGTGTTTCTAGGTTTTTGCTGTCGTCTATACTCATAAGTATAATAAAACCTTGCATGATTGTGGTAATAATAACCATGACTACAATGAATATTACAGTGATTGTGATGTTCTGCATACGCATCTTTTTTTCCTTGCATATATGCTTCATGAGCTTCTTTATCTTTTTTTTCTAGCTCTTTTTCATATGCTTTTTGTTCTTTCCAAAATTTCTTTTCTTCTTTTTTATTTCGTGCTGTATATTGTTGCTCAAACTTTGCATCTTCTGTAGCTCTTTTTTTATAATAAGAAGTTTTAGATTCTTTAGAAACTTCATTCTTTTTTTCTTGAGCATTTACAATACTTAAAGTAGAAATAGCAATTATGGTTAATACCTTTTTTAATGTTTTCATAATTTAAAATTTTAAGATCTATGAGTAAAACAATTAAAACTGAATTTACCCTACTTAAATTTTAAAAAAAAGGAAAACTAAAGTTATTGAAAAAGGAGAAAGTAGAAATATAATCTAATAAAGAAATAAATTTTGTACCTTTAATTTTAGCAACGTATTAAGAAATAAAATGATTAATAAAATTCTAACTGGCTTAATTTCAGGAATTCTTGTAGGCGTATTTGTTACGGCAATTATATTACCAGAAACCAATAATTTGTTAGAGTTGTTTCTAACAAAAATTACTGCAACTTCTATAATTACTGGTTTTTTATGTGGTGTTTATGCTAACTTTTCTAAATCTAAATTGCAAGTATTCTTTGTATCTATAATAATAGGAATTATCTGTTTTTATACAAAGTACTTAATAACAGGTCACGATTTAGATGCACTAACTATGGGTGCTTTTGTAGGTGCAATGTTAGGCGGTATACTTGCAGTTGTAAAAAAACTAACCTATTCTTACAAGGTCTACACAAAGTTGCGTAGACACAGAAGAAAAGGTTTTGGAAACTATAGTTAAACTAATTCTTTAGCAACATTTTGCCAAGGACCTCCATTAATTACATCTATACCATTTTGTGCTAAAAACTGAGCAGCTTGCCCACTTCTACCTCCACTTCTACAAACTGCAATTACAGGTTTATTCCAAGATTTAATTTGCTCAACTTCTAAAGGAATTAAACTTAAAACAATGTGCTTAGCACTTTCTATATGTCCTTCATTCCATTCTTCTAAAGTTCTTACATCTAAAATTACAGCCTCTTTTTCTAAATATTCTTTTATTTCAGCACTCATATCTTTTCTTTTAAAAATGTCAAATAATCCCATAATTTAATTTTATACTTCTGATTTTTCGACTCTTAATAATTTTAATCCGTTTTCTATTAACTTCTTATAAGTCTCATTTTCTTGTAAAACTAACAAGTGAGAAAGTATTTCTTTACTAATAGGTAAATTAGAATGCAAAGCTAATTCATAAAGTTCTAAACTCAGCAACCAATCCATCGAAAAATCTTTTTTCAACTGATTAAAAATAATTGTTATATTTTCTTCGGAAATAGAATTTGTTTCACGCAAACCCCTTACCTGAGCATACAAAGCATATAATTGCCTTTGTTTATCTGTATAATTTATTTTGTGTGTTTTCGTTTTTGAAACTTCGCTTTTATCTTCAAAAGAAGCAATATCTGCTGCACCAGAATACGCAGAAACTACATCTTTACCAACTGCCATGTCATAAATACCCCATTCTGGTTTAAATAAAGTAGTATCATTATGGGTTACTGTACAGTTTTCAAAAGAAATTAATAATATTTTACCACGCAAATCTCTTGTTCCAGTAATTACATCTCCTTCAACTTTTACACCACCTTCAAATTCTAAAACAATTCTTTTTCCTTCATAAATCTGGTAAGCATCTAAATCTCTAGGACTCATATTTTCTATAGGAATGTTAATTCCTTTTAACTTACCAACAGGACTTCCAAAACCATCTGCATGATTTTCAATTCCATGACCTATTAATTCTTTATCTCTGTTAGATAAAGCCGTATAACCTGTAGTTTGAAAATAAATAGGTTTATTATTTTCATCTGAAATTACGTTTGTAAAAACACCAGAAATTTGAATTCCTGTACTTAATTCTATTGTTCCTAAATTCTTAGAATTTATTAATTTTTGTATTCCTTTTAAACCTCCTTTTCTAATAGCCATTTTATTTGCAAACTGTTCTAAAACTAGGCTTAAATGCGCAAAATTTGGAGTTACAAATAATTGCGGTTGTGGTTTTGTAATATCAAAATTTATATCTGCAGCTTCTATAGAATAAGATTTTTTAACAACTTCTTCTTTCATACACCAAGCACTTTCACCAATAGAAGAAAGTAAACCTGCACCATATATTTTAGGGTTCTCTAAAGAACCAATTAAACCATATTCTACAGTCCACCAGTGTAGATTTCTTATTTGTGCCATTTCTGACAATTCACCCATATTATTCTGCAAAAACTCTACTTGTTCTTGAGCTTCATTAACTTCTTCTTCAGAAGAATTTGGATCTTCTTTTAAGATTGATAAAAGACGAATAGCTTCATACATTTCAAAATCTTTTGCAGAAGAAATTGCTTTACAACCAATTTCACCAAAACGTCTTAAATATTCTGCATATTCAGGATTTGCAATAATTGGTGCATGACCAGCTGCTTCATGAATAATATCTGGTGCAGGCGTATATTCTATATGATCTATAGTTCTCATGTCTGATGCTATAACCAAAACATTATACGCTTGAAATTCCATAAAAGCATTTGGCGGAATAAAACCATCTACAGAAACTGCTGCCCAACCTATATCTTTTAAAATACGATTCATACCTTCCATATAAGGAATTTCTTCAGTTGAAATACCTGTTTTTGTAAGTCCCTTTAAATAAGATTTGTGGGCTACTCTACTAAGGTAATCTACATTTATTCTCATTACATATCTCCAAACTGCTTGGTTTTGGGCTGTATATTCTTCATAAGGTTGTTTTACAACAAATTTATGTAAGTGCTTTGGTAGCTTTTTTGTGACATCATTCAATTGAAACTGCATATTCTTCTGTATATTGAATTATTCTTACAAAAATACGTATTAAAATAATAATTCTT
>CAXBIR010000037.1:0-27122 GCA_963975825.1 uncultured Polaribacter sp. | reverse complement strand
TTTAAACAAAGGAATCGCTTTTCAGATTATGTAGTTTCAGATTCTAAAACCTTTATTTTACCAAGAATTATAATGTTTAGTATTGGGTATAATTTGTAATGGTATAATATTTGATGCAAACAATTAATTATTAATAAGCTATGAAAATTAACTAAACTTTAAAACTATGAAAAAGAAACTACTACTAACATTTTTAACAATCTGTATTTTATCATGTTCTAAACCTAAAGAAGGTTTTACAATTAAGGCCAATATTAATGGTTTAAAAGATAGCACTATGGTTTATTTATTTAATGGTGATACATGGAACATGATTGATTCTACTATTGTATTAAATAATAAATTTGCGTTTGCAGGTAAGTTAAATGATCCCGTGCCAATTAGTTTTATAACAAAAGAGCATGAAATTTATCCTGATTTTTGGTTAGAAAACAAGGAAATAGAAATAAATGCTTCAATAGAACCATTATCTGAAAAAGATATTAATTTTAATAAACTTAGTATTGGTAGCAAAACAAATGAAGTTGCACTACGCTACAAAGAATTAACCGATCCAATTCATGATAATACAGGTCGAGAATATCAAAAAATCAGTAAAAAAATAATTACTAAAGAGGAGTTTGATACATATGCAGATAAAAATTTCGATACCATTAAAAAAGTTTCATTACAATTTTTTTTAGAAAATCCGAATAATTATTTTTCGATATATGAAATTTTAAATTTTAGAAAAGTATTTCCTAAAGAGAGTTCACAAGAATATTTTAATTTGTTATCAGATAAAATGAAAAATTCTAGTTACGGTAAGAAATTAGATACTTTTTTAAGTACAAAACCCCTGGAGGAAGGTGATGATTTTGTTGATATTGTTGCTGAAAACTTAAAAGGAGAAACAATTAAATTATCAGATTATAAAGGCAAAGTAATTCTTTTAGATTTTTGGGCAGGTTGGTGTGTCCCTTGTGTAAAACAAATAAAAGAAGAGTTTCCTACCATAATAGAAAAGTATAAAAATGAAAACTTTCAAATAGTTAGTTTTTCTTTTGATGTGGAAAGAAGTAGGTGGGAGAATGCGAGTAAGAAGTTACAATTAAGTTGGCCAGATTTTTCAAATCTTTTACGTATGGGTAGTAACCCTGTTGCTTTAAACTATAGCCTTGAACAAATACCCACTTCTTTTATTATTAGTGAAGAAGGAAAAATATTAAAAAGAGTAGAGTATGAAGATAATTTAGAAGAAGAGTTAGATAAGGTATTTAATATTAAAGAATAAATACGTTTTGTACTAAATAGAAATAGTTTTGGTAGTAGTTAATTCTAAAAAAATAGAATAAAAACTACTACCGAAATTATCAATTACTTCCTGCCAAAATCTGCAGGAATTTCTCCCCAAGCTTTGGTTTCCCATTTTAAAATTGGGTTTTTAAAAGTATTTTCTTTCAACCATTTTTCTGCTCTTTTAATCAGTTCTAAAATATCTTTATTAGAAGCATCAAAATGCATGTTGGTTTTACATCTTTTTTGCTTAATCCAACTCATGGCAATTTTAGAATCAGAATAAATAGGAATATCTTCTTTGTTTTTGCTTTTTAAAAGTGCAATACCATGTACCAAAGCTAAAAACTCGCCAATATTATTGGTTCCTTTAGCGTAAGGTCCTTTTCTAAAAATTTCTTGTTTATTGTGTGTTAAAACACCTCTGTATTCCATTTTACCTGGATTTCCTGCACAAGCAGCGTCTACAGAAATACTCTCTAAGTTTGGTCTGCCGTATTTTGTTTTCTCAGCAGTAGAAAGTGTTGGTTTTTTAGTGTTTTTACCCTTATACTCTTCATAATTTTTAGAAAAAGCAACTTCAGCTTCTTCTAGATTAGCAAAAGACTTGTACTGTGCACCTTCAAAACCGTCTATTTGTTTCTTACAAACATTCCAAGACGTATAAATTCCTTTTTTACGTCCGTTCCAAACTACATAAAACTTTTTCTTACTCATTTGTGCTTAAAATTACTTCTTCTACTACTTTAGGAAAGTAACGTTGTTCTAATAAATGAATCTTTTCTGCGATTGTTTCTGGAGTATCTTGCTCGTTTAATGCTGTTTTTGCTTGAAAAATAATGGCTCCTTCGTCATAATTTTCATTAACATAATGGATTGTGATACCCGTTTCGGTTTCATTATTTTCTTTTACAGCATTATGAACATGCATTCCATACATTCCTTTTCCACCATATTTTGGTAATAATGCAGGGTGAATATTAATTATTTTCTTAGGAAAAGCAGCTACAATTTTCTGTGGAATTCGCCATAAAAAACCAGCAAGAATAATAAAATCTGCTTCTTTTTTTAAGATATCTAAGACTTTATCTGTAACAGAAAAGTCATTTTTATTAAAATGTAAGCAATTGGTATTTAGGTTTTTGCATCTCTCAAAAACTTTGGCATGTTCATTGTTACACAACACATTAGTAACCTTAGCGGTTTTAGTGTGATTAAAAAACTTAATAATGTTCTCTGCGTTCGATCCAGAACCAGATGCAAAAATAACAATACGCTTCATATCTATATATCTAAGCTACAAAAAAAGGAATAATTATTAACAAAGTGATTCTTTTGAGTAAAGATTAAATAATTTTCTTTACTTTTAATAATCATTTTACGGACAAAAATTAGTTATAATTAATAAGATTTGTATTTTTGCCCAGATTTAAAATTTAAAATAAAAAATTATGTCAGACATTGCATCAAGAGTAAAAGCGATTATCGTAGACAAATTAGGCGTTGACGATAACGAAGTAACAACAGAAGCTAGCTTCACAAATGATTTAGGAGCAGATTCTTTAGATACTGTTGAGTTAATTATGGAATTCGAGAAAGAATTTGATATTCAAATTCCAGACGATCAAGCAGAAAACATTGGAACTGTAGGTCAAGCAGTAAGTTATATAGAAGAAGCAAAAAAGTAATATTTATATTATATGCAATTAAAACGAGTTGTAGTAACTGGACTTGGAGCATTAACGCCCATAGGAAATAATATTGAAGAATATTGGAACGCTTTAGTTAACGGAGTTAGCGGAGCAGCGCCTATAACGCATTTTGATGCTTCCAAGTTCAAGACTCGTTTTGCTTGTGAAGTAAAAAACTTTAATCCTACAGATTTTATCAATAGGAAAGATGCTCGTAAAATGGATAAATTTACGCAATATGCTATGGTAGCTTCAGATGAAGCTATTGCAGATGCGAATTTAGATCTAGAAACAATAAATAAATTACGAGTAGGTGTAATTTGGGGTGCTGGAATTGGTGGTTTAGAAACTTTTCAAAATGAAGTTTTAGATTATGCTGCTGGAGATGGTAATCCTAAATTTAATCCTTTCTTTATACCAAAGATGATTGCAGATATTGCACCAGGACATATTTCTATTAAAAACGGATTTATGGGACCTAACTATACAACTGTATCAGCTTGTGCATCATCGGCAAACGCTATGATAGATGCATTAAACTATATTCGTTTAGGATATTGTGATGTTATTGTTACTGGAGGTTCTGAAGCTGCAGTTACAATTGCAGGAGTTGGAGGTTTTAGTTCTATGCAGGCTTTATCATCTAGAAATGATAGTCCAGAAACTGCCTCAAGACCATTCGATGCAAATAGAGAAGGTTTTGTTTTAGGAGAAGGAGCAGGAGCAATTGTTTTAGAAGAATACGAATACGCCAAAGCAAGAGGCGCAAAAATATATGCAGAAGTAATTGGAGGAGGAATGTCTTCTGATGCTTATCACATTACAGCGCCACATCCTGAAGGTATTGGTGTAATTGCTGTAATGAAAAATTGTTTAGAAAATTCAGGAATAAAACCTGAAGATGTAGATCATATTAATACACATGGTACTTCTACACCACTTGGAGATGTTGCAGAGTTAAAAGCAATTTCTGAAGTTTTTGGAGAGCATGCAAAGAATATTAATATAAATTCTACAAAATCTATGACTGGCCACTTATTAGGTGCAGCAGGTGCTATAGAATCTATTGCTTCTATTTTAGCAATGAAACATGGTATTGTACCACCAACAATTAACCACTCTACAGTTGATGAAAACATTAACCCAGAACTTAATTTAACCTTAAACAAACCTCAAAAGAGAGAAATTAAGGTTGCAATGAGTAACACTTTTGGTTTTGGAGGTCATAATGCATGTGTAGCTTTTAAGAAAATAGACGAGTAGTCTATGAATTTTATTCGTAAAATAGTTCAATCTCAATCTAAAGAAGATGTAGAATTGCGCAACGAATTAAAAGAGCTGTTAGGTTTTTCTCCAAGAAAAATTAATAAATACAAAAAAGCTTTTACCCACAGATCTGTTCAAATGTTAGACAGAAAAGGGAACCCTATAAATTATGAACGCTTAGAGTTTCTAGGCGATTCTATTTTAGGTTCTGTAATTGCTGCGTATTTGTACAAAAAGGTTCCTAAAGGTACAGAAGGTTATTTAACACAAATGCGTTCTAAAATTGTTAGTAGAGATCATTTAAATGAGTTGGGTAAAGACTTAGATTTAATTCGCTTTGTAAAAAGCAATATAGATCAAGCAAATGTTGGAGATAACATTCATGGTAATATTTTTGAAGCTTTAGTAGGTGCTATTTATTTAGATAAAGGCTATGTATTTTGTCAAAAATTTATCTATAAAAATGTAATTGTACCTTATGTAGACATAGAAAAACTAGAAGGTAAAATTACTAGCTACAAAGGTTTAATCATAGAATGGTGTCAAAAACAAAAGAAAAAATATAGTTTTGATACGTATGAAGATACAGGAAATGACCCTGTAAAACATTTTAGTGTTAAGATTAGTATAGATGGCGAGCAAATAGCCAAAGGAAGAGCTACTTCTAAGAAAAAAGCAGAAGAACAAGCTTCAAAAAGAGTTTATTTCGCTTTCCAAAATCAAATTTCTTTAGATTAAAGCGATAACGTTTTCGTTAATTTAACTTAGAATACTCGTAAACTATTAGTAATTTAGCAGGATTAATACACTGAGAGTAAATTTACAATGTATGCAAATTCATGCTTTAGGTTTAGACGATTTTTGCGAAGAAGAATATTCTTTAATAGGTATTCATACAGCTTTAGAAGACTACAGGCTAGCTTATTTATTGAATAAAAGTTTAAGCACACATTTTTCTAAATCTCAAAAGAATTTAGAATTTGAGAACGATATAAACAAAGCATCGTATTCTATTTATAATTTTTCTAGTAAAAAATACGACTTTGATTGGTTTTTAATAGCCAATAGTTTCAAAAGAGAAAATCAGACAGAATCAAACGAGTTATTGTTAACAACAGAAACAAGAACATATTTAATTCCAGAAAAGAAAAAAGTAGATTTTTTTATTAAAATTTCTGGCGAAGTAGGTTTAGAATATGTTGCAGATACAGTAAGTAAAATTAAAAATATTGAACAGATTATTACATCTTATTCAATAGATAAAAACACACTAAAGTCTAAAGACTTTTTAATATTTTAATATGACAGATTATAAAAAAACAAAGATAGTTGCTACCCTTGGGCCAGCAACAGATTCAAAAGAAATTTTAACAAATTTAGCCAAAGAAGGTGTAAACGTTTTTAGAATTAATTTCTCGCATGCAGAATATGAAAACGTAAAGAAGACTGTAAAAACCATTAGAGAAATTAATGAAGAAAATGGCTATAATGTTGCCATTTTAGCAGATTTACAAGGACCAAAACTTCGTGTTGGTGTAATGGAAGAAGGTGTTGTTTTAAACGATGGAGATCTTTTTACATTTACAACAGAAAAATGTATTGGTACTAAAGAAAAAGCTTTTATGACTTACCAACGTTTTCCTAAAGACGTAAAAGTTGGAGAGCAAATTATGGTAGATGATGGTAAATTACTTTTTGAAGTAGTTTCTACAGATAAAGACAAAGAAGTTGTTGTTAAAACAATTGTTGGTGGTGCTTTAAAATCTAAAAAAGGTGTAAACTTACCTAATACAGCTATTTCTTTACCAGCTTTAACAGAAAAAGATAAAGAAGATGCAGTATTTGCTTTAAGCTTAAATGTAGATTGGATGGCGCTTTCTTTTGTAAGAACACCAGAAGATTTAAGAATGTTAAGAGATTTAATAGACCAACATTCAGATTATAGAGTACCTGTAATTGCAAAAATAGAAAAGCCAGAAGCTGTAGCAAATATAGATTCTTTAATACCTTATTGTGATGGTTTAATGGTTGCTCGTGGAGATTTAGGTGTAGAAATACCTATGCAAGATGTGCCATTAATTCAGAAAAAACTAGTAAGAAGAGCAAAAAGAGCAAGAATTCCTGTAATTATTGCAACACAAATGATGGAAACAATGATTGATAACTCTGTGCCAACAAGAGCAGAGGTAAATGATGTTGCAAACTCTATTATGGATGGTGCAGATGCAGTAATGCTTTCTGGAGAAACTTCTGTTGGTAAACACCCAATTAGAGTAATTCAGAAAATGGCAGAAATTATTAAATCTGTAGAAAACTCTAGAATGATTAAAGTGCCACATGAAGCACCGCATATTAGAACAAATAGATTTATTACAAAAGCAGTTTGTCATCATGCAGCATTAATGGCAAATGATATAGAAGCAACTGCAATTTCTACTTTAACAAATAGTGGTTATACAGCTTTTCAAATTTCTGCTTGGAGACCACAATCTACAATATTAGCATTTTCATCTGAAAGAAGAATTTTAGGAAAACTAAACTTACTTTGGGGTGTTAAAGCTTTTTATTATGACAAAAACTTAAGTACAGATGATACTGTAGTAGATATAAATAAATTATCTAAAGAAAAAGGATACGTTAAGACAGGAGATTTAATGATTAACTTAACCTCTATGCCAGTTGAAGCTAAAGGTATGGTAAATACATTAAGAGTTTCTGAAATAGACTAAAAACACCTTATTTATACATTTAAAAAGCATTCTAATACATATTAGAATGCTTTTTTGTTTTAGTAGCCATTTCCCGTTTTTTTTCATATTTCAAAAACAGCTCAGACAAACCGTTTCGAGTGCGAAGCATTCAACGAATTAATCAAAATATTAAAGTATAGTTTATTAGAGCTAAACTTTTTAAAGCCTTAATACCAATATTAAAAGCTTGTTATAATTTTAATTTTTTAGAAACTATAATAGCATCATTAGTAACAAATGGCATTGGCATCATTTCTTCTGTTCTTGGTGTTAAGTTAAAATTTTTGTTAGTTAGCAAATCATAAGAAATTTCGTTTAAAATAATAGCTAATTTTTCATTTACATCTATTGTAAAAGAAAGCGTTACTTCAGTATCGCTGTTACTTAAATGATACACCAAAAAAGTACCATTTTTAACGCTATATTTTCTTCCTTTGTTCACTAAAACATCATTTACCTTAAATTGATTTAAAGCTAGTTCTGTTTTAGTAATAAATTCTAATTTGTTTATTTTTCTTTTTGGTGTAATAGTTAATTCAATAAAACGTTTATTACCAATAATTGTATCTAACTCTGTATTAATTTCAGCTGTTTTTATTTCTTTATAAGTAGCTTTTTTAGAATAATTAAAACGGGTATTATATTTACTTTTAGTTTCAGCATTTTCAATACCACCTTTGTTAAAATCGTTATTAAAAATTTGTTCTGTATAGCTATCTAAAGTTTTGTTATAAGTGCCATAATAAGCTGTTTTATCATCTTCATTCTGAATGTAAACAATACTATTTGGTTTTTTATTATCAATAGAAAAGCCGCTATTATAAGTTGCAATTCCAAAAAATAGAATTGTTAGAAAACCAGCCCATTTTTGTGTCCAAAAAGATTTTTTCTGATGAAACGAGAAAATCATTAAACCAAAAACTAAAACTATAAAAATAGCGCTAACAAATAGAATTTTTAAACCTAAACCTACTGGAAACATTTTTACTAATGGAGCAAAAATGTAAATAGTTGGTATAGATAAAATGGTAAATAATATGCGTTTAGATTTATCTTCTAAGTTTAGAAAAATAGCAATTGCTAAAATTAATAGCGCACAAATAACCGGAATTATAAAAAAACCAGCTCCTTTTAAATACATATTAATAATAACGTTAATTACAAGCCAAAAGAAAATAGGTGCAATTAAAAGATTTGTTGGTTTTTCTTCCTTTGATGTTTTTTTATAAATAGTAAAAAGTAACCATAAATTTAAAAATACAAAAGCAGCTATGTATTGGTAGCCATTATAGGTAAAGCCATGTAATATATCTTTGTAATGTGGGTGAATTACTAACAACAACTTCCAAAGTCCAAAAGAAAACCCTCCGCATAAAATTAAAGAACTTAAAAACGGGACAAAACCTCTAAAAATTCCTTTTACATCAATTTTATTTAGAGAAATTCCTAGAAATATTAAAATGATAAAAATAATTCCACAGATAATTAACATAGTAGAAACCCATGAAAAAGGGTAGCTTATTAGTTTTATAAACGGAAAGTTTACGTACACAAAATCTTCTTCTGAGTTTAAGTTTGTTAAATCTGAATTTGCAAAATAATTAAAAGAAGTTGTAAAATAATCTGCTTGGTGTAACAATGTTTCTTTATCTAAACGCTCGTAAGAATCTTGTGCTGTATGATAATCGAAATGATCTCCAATAAAAGCAAAATTAAATCCGTTTATGTTTGCGTCTTCTCTAAAAACGGTTAAATCTGTATCGTTTGGCAATTTTTTGTAAATAGAATACATTAAAGAACTTGCTGCAGGAAAATTGGGTTTAGATGCCAAAAATTCGGATAATAATTTACTGTTTTTATTATTCGTTTCCATTAACATATAACTTGGTCCGCCACTTCCTCTAGCTTCAAAATTTAAAACTAAACCAATATCTTTTGTCCAAGAATGATTGTCTACAAATGCTTGCGCGCCCAATAAACCTAATTCTTCAGCATCAGAAATTAAGATAATAATATCGTTTTTTGGAACTATGTTTTTTGCTAAATATGCTCTTAAGCCTTCTAAAATTGTAACAACACCAGAACCAGCATCACTTGCACCTAAAGAAGAATGTGGGTTAGAATCGTAATGTGTTAAAAGCATTAATGCCTTTTCAGATTCCGAACCTTTTAGTTTTGCAATAATGTTTTCTGCAGTTGTTGCAGCAAACCATTTTTTATTAATGGCAGTTTCTGTTTGAATTTCTGTTTCGAAACCCATTTTTTGTAGTTCTGTTACTATATAATTCTGAACGTTTTTATGTTCTAAAGAACCTACATAATGAGATTTACTACTAATATTTTTTAAATGATTAAGTGCATTGTCTAAAGAAAACGCTGTTTTTAAAGTTGTTTTATTAGAAGGTAAAGAAGGTTTTAAATCGGCAAAACTCCAATAAATTACTCCTAATATTATAAGAACAGAAGCAATGGTAGAAAATTTTTTCATGAAAAATATTAATTTCTATAAATGTATGAAATAAAAATATTTTAATAAAAAGTATAATGAAACAGAAAATTTGGTAACTTTAGTTCCAACTAAAACATTAATATTATGGGAATTAAGAGCTTTCAAGGTAAAAGAGAAATACATCAAGAAAAAGAAGATGTTCAAATTTTAGTCTCAGATTACATGACAACTAATCTTATAACTTTTAAATCTGAAGATTCTTTAGACCACGTTATAGAACAATTAATTACGCATAAAATTTCTGGAGGACCTGTTGTAAACGATAAAAATGAATTGATTGGTATTATTTCTGAAACCGATTGTATTAAACATATTTCTGAAAGTAAATATTACAATATGCCTTCAGACACAAATAATACTGTTGGAAAATATATGGTGAAAGATGTTGATACAATAGATAAAAATATGAATATTTTTGATGCTGCCTTTAAATTTATATCTTCACATAGAAGAAGGTTTCCTGTTATAGAAAACGGCAAATTAATAGGGCAACTAAGTCAGAAAGATGTTTTAAAAGCCGCCATTAAAGTAGAAGGAAATACCTGGAAATAAATTATTTTTCTTTTCTAATTAATAAAAAAGTATCATTTTCTAAAGCTAAATACCCTTCATTATAAATGTAATGATAGATATTGCCTGTTTTTGTTTTATAGATAGAAGTAAAGAATTGAAAATCGAAACCTTGGTCGTATAATTTAGTTCTAGTTACTTTTGTTTTACCAGAAACGTTTAATTCAGATAAAATTTTATAATTTTTTCTAAGTCGGTTATTTATATTTCTAATAAGATTTTTACTGTCTTTATTTACACTATTATTATAAGAATTTCTACAATAATCGCTACAAAACTTCTTATCTACTCTACCTTTAACAGGTTCTTTGCACTCTAAACAAGCTCTACTTTCCATAGTACAAATATAGGTTAAATTATCCGTTTACAAACGTTTACAAATAATTACAACCGAAAGTAATTGCTTTACAACCGAATAAAAGTTTAGTTGTGTCGCAACTTTGCAGTGTCAAACAAATTGACAAAACAAATTATAAATTACACTTAAAATAAAAGTGTTTAAAAAACTTATCTTATGAATACGTTAAGAAACAAAGTACAGTTAATTGGTAGATTGGGGCAAGAACCAGAAATAGTAACTTTCCAAGACGGAAATAAAATGGCAAAGTTTTCTATGGCCACAGATGATAGTTATAAAGACAAAGAAGGTAACAAAGTAGAAAGAGCCTATTGGCATAATATAGTTATTAAAGGTGGTTTGGTAAATGTGGTAGAAAACTATGTAAATAAAGGACAAGAAATTGCAGTAGAAGGAAAATTAACCAACAGATCTTATGATACTAAAGAAGGTGAAAAAAGATATGTTACAGAGATTTTAGTGAACGAATTGTTGTTGTTAGGAAGTAAGTAAACTATAATTTCTAAACTCAAAACAGATAAAATCTACTCACTTGAGTAGATTTTATTTTATCTTGGCATATCATTTGAACTAACTTTTAGAAACAACAGAAAATGAAAATCATGAAAATTTTATCAATTTTAACAATTATAGTTGGTTTTTCTCAATGTGGAAGTAGCAAATTTGTAAAAGAACCTTCGTTTAACATAGAAAAAGCATTTTATAATTATTGGGTTGGTGGCCAACCAGGAGTTAGCGGAACAAAGTTAGAAATTCATTTAAGTAATTCATCAGAAATTATTTTCGATTCTTTATTTTTTCAAAATAAAACAACTAAAGTAGAAGTAAATAACTTAGACAATGCAGTACAGTTAATCGGTCATTTTTCAACTTCAAAAAAAATGAAAAGAGATATAATCTTAGATGTAAACTCTACAAACGAAATAGAAAATACATTACCAAATTTAAAAAAGTTTCCTTTTGAGTTAAAAGAAAATGAAGCTGTGTTAAGTTATAAAAAAGGAGAAAAAACAGTGTTTTTTAAGATAGAAAACATAAAAGAAATAGAATTTAAAGCATTTCCGTCTGCAAATAAAAAATAATCTAAATAATTGATTACCAGTATATAATCCGCTATTTTTTTAGCGGTTTATTTTTTGGCACGCAATTTGAATATTACATAAGTGTAACCTTAAAACTACAGCTTATGAAATCTTTAAAACTACTTTTTACAATTATAATAACAGGAGCTTTATTTAGCTCATGTACTACAGTTTTTGAAGACAATTTTATAGAGAATGAAATCTCTTTAGAGCAAGTTGTTTCAGAATACGATTTGTGGTACGTAGATTATCACAGAACTATTGGTAATGGAGACGTTCCTTATGTTTCTAAAGCCTTTACACTTTCTTTTTTAAACGGAGTTTTATATGCAAACAATAACATTGCAGATATTGGCTTTACAGGAAATGGTTTTGGGATTGATGTTGGAACTTACAACACTTTTTCTGGAGTCTTAGAAACTAACCACGATTTAGATGGCAGAAACAATTTTGAAGTTACTGTTACCTCTAATAATGAAATTAGATTGTACAATTACAGACAAAATGTTACCTATTTTTTAATAGGATATCAAACAAATACATTTGATTATGACAAGTTGTTCTATGAAAATATAGAGTACTTTTTACAAGAATATAATGCTTGGGAAAAAGTAACAACAACGGGTGGTGTACCTAATGCTTTTGATGATGAAAATTATTTAAAATTTACGCAAGAAAATATAACAACATTTTACAGTTCTCAAGACAACTTTGGCACACAAATTGCAAATATAAATTGGAGTTACGTTGGAGGTTATGAAGTGTTTGATGTAACAGGTTTTGAAGACTTGAAAATATTAACACTAAATTATGATGGTGGAGATATTGAAGAGTTTGAATTAAGCGTTATAAATGATGGAAAGATTCGTCTTTATAATGTAGATTCTGAAACAACATACGTTTTTAAAGGAAGAGAATTTGTACAATATTTAAAAGAAGCAAAATCTAAAGAAAATAACAAATCTTCTGTAAGGAATTCAGACAGAAAACGTACTAAAGTAGAAAGAAAGACAAAGATTAGAAGAAATTTAAAATAAAGTTTGGTTAGTTGATTTTTGGTTGGTTGTTAAAAACCAATCAAAAGATAAACCGTCCTGAGGAGGACGGTTTTTTCTTGTTTATAATTCTCTTAAAAATCTAGTACTAATTTTTGGTTTTCTTAAGTACATTTATTTACTTTTAAGAATCAATAATTAGAAAGAAAAAAATGAAACCAACAGCATTTATTACAGGAGCAACTTCTGGTATTGGAAAAGCAACTGCAGAAATTTTTGCAAGAAATAATATTCGTCTAATTCTTTGCGGTAGAAGGGCTGAGCGTTTAGAAAATTTAAAACAAGAATTAAGTAAACTTACAGATGTTACTACGTTACAGTTTGATGTTTCTAAAAGAAACGATGTTGAAAAAGCTATAAAGTCGCTTCCAGAAAACTTTAAAACCATAGATATTTTAATTAATAATGCTGGTAATGCTCATGGATTATCTAGTATACAAGATGGAGATATTGATGACTGGGATGCAATGATGGATATTAATGTAAAAGGTTTGTTGTATGTTTCTAAAGCTATTTTTCCTCAGATGATAGAACGAAATAAGGGTTTTATTGTTAATATTGGCTCTATAGCAGGTAAAGAAGTTTATCCTAGTGGAAATGTATACTGTGCATCTAAACATGCAGTAAATGCTTTAAATAAAGGCATGAGAATAGATTTAAATAAACACAATATTCGTGTTTCTGCTATTCATCCTGGTGCTGTAGAAACAGAGTTTTCAGAAGTCCGTTTTAAAGGTGACGTAGAAAAGGCAAAGAATGTATACAATGGGTACAAAGCATTACAAGCAGAAGACATTGCAGATATTATTCATTTTGTAGTTACAAGACCATATCATGTAAACATAGAAGATTTAGTAGTGTACCCAACAGCACAAGCAAGTGCAACAATTATGAATAAAAATTAAAGATGAAAATAGCTTCAAAAATTATTATAGGTTGTATGTCTTGGGGAAATTGGGGAAAACAATTTTCTACAAAAGAACAAGCAGATATGATTCAATTTTGTGTAGAAAACGGTAATACAACATTTGATCATGCAGACATTTATGGAGATTATACAACTGAGAACCAATTTGGAAAGGGTTTTTTAGAAAGCGGAATTCAGAGAGAAGAGATTCATTTAATTTCTAAATGCGGAATTCAATTGTTGGGAGGAATTAGAAATAATGCTGTAAAATATTATCAATACGATAAAGAATACATTATTAAAAGCGCAGAAACATCTTTAAAAAATTTAAAAACAGATTATTTAGATACTTTTTTATTACACAGACCAAGCCCTTTAATGCAAGCAGATGAAATTGCAGCAGCAATATCAGAACTAAAGGAAAGTGGTAAGATTATTAATTTCGGACTTTCTAACTTTACACCATCACAAGTTAATTTAATTGAAAGTAAAACTCCTGTTTCAGTAAACCAAATAGAGTTTTCTTTAACTGAAAATAGTGCATTAGAAAATGGTTCTTTAGACCAAATGATGCAAAACAATATTCAGCCTATGTGTTGGAGTCCTTTAGGAATTGTTTTTAGAGAACAAAATGAACAAACTGCTAGAATAAAAATAGTTTTAGAAAAGTTAACTAAGAAATATGAAGTTACAGAAGACGTTCTTCTATTATCTTGGATTTTAAAACACCCTTCTAAAATTTCACCAGTAATAGGTACAACCAATAAAAATAGAATTCTAAATGCTAATAAAGCTTTAAAAGTTAATTTAGAATTGCAAGATTGGTTTAAGTTATTAGTTGCAAGTAAAGGACAAGAAGTGGCATAAAATAACAATCAAACATCTTTTAATTACAAACTTATTCTCTAATAATAATGATAATACTGTTTATGCTAAAAAGTAAAGTATGATTAAAAAATTGTAATTGAGTGTATTTACATTTTTTTGTAACTTACAAGAATAATTTTAAAACACCATTTATGCCAAATTACACTTTAAACGTTAATGGAAAACAAGTTTCTGTTTCTGCAGATGAAGACACGCCTTTACTTTGGGTTTTACGAGATGAACTAGATTTAGTAGGCACAAAATTTGGTTGTGGTATTGCACAATGTGGTGCATGTACAGTTCATATAGATGGTGTTGCAACCAGAAGTTGCCAAATGCAAGTTTCTATTTTAGATGATGTAAAAATTACCACAATAGAAGGTTTATCTAAAGAAGGAAATCACCCAGTGCAAGAAGCTTGGAAAGAAATAGATGTTCCACAATGTGGTTACTGTCAAGCAGGTCAAATTATGACTGCTTCTGCTTTTTTAGCAGAAAATAAAAATCCATCAGAAAAAGAAATAAGAAATGCAATGCATGGTAACATTTGTAGATGTGCTTCTTATAATAGAATAGAAAAAGCAGTAAAAGTTGCTTCAAAAAAAATGTCATAATCTCTAAAATTAAGAAAAATGAAATTACACAAGAAAGACAATTTTAGTAGAAGAAATTTTTTAAAAACATCTGTTTTAGCCAGCGGAGGTATGCTAATTGGTTTTAATTTAATTACAGCTTGCAAAGCAGAAGCAAAAATGCCAGTAGATATTGCAAGCCTAAATTTTAATGATTTTAACGCGTTTATTAAAATTTCTGATGAAGGTTATGTAACTATATTTTCTCCAAATCCAGAAATTGGACAAGGAGTTAAAACTTCTATGCCAATGATAATTGCAGAAGAATTAGATGTAGAATGGAAAAATGTTACAGTTGCACAAGGTATTTTAGATACAGAAAACTATACAAGGCAAGTTGCTGGTGGTAGCCAATCTATACGCCAAGGTTGGGATGCATTAAGGCAAACTGGCGCAACAGCAAAACAAATGTTGGTAAATGCTGCTGCTGTAAAATGGAACGTAGAGGCAAGTACTTTAAAGGCATCGAAAGGAATAATTACTAATGGAAAAGGAGAGAAATTAGGTTATGGAGATTTAGTAAAACAAGCCGCTTTACTAGAAGTTCCTGAAGATATAAAACTAAAAGAAACAAAAGATTTTACTATTATAGGTCAAGAAATAGTAAATGTAGATATTGATAAAATTATTAGCGGAAAACCATTATTTGGCTTAGACTATAAAGCAGAAGGTATGCAGTATGCATCTGTTTTAAGACCACCAGCTTTTGGAGAAAAATTAGCTTCATTTGATGCTTCTAAAGCAAAAATTGTAAATGGTGTTACTGATGTAATTAAATTTGGAGATAAAATTGCAGTTTTAGCAACATCTACTTGGGCTGCAATGAAAGGGAAAAAAGCACTTTCTGCAACTTGGCAAACCGATAGTAAAGCAGAATCTACAGAAGCACATGATAAGATTTTAATTGATATTTTAGAAAGTAAGAAATTAGAGGTTAGAAGAGAAGATGGTAATGTAGAAAAAGCATTTGCTACAGCAGATAGCGTAATTGAGAAAACATATAATTCACCTTTTTTACCACATAATTGTATGGAACCTATGAATTTTTATGCTGATGTAACTTCAGAAAAAATACATTTAGTGGGGCCAATACAAACACCACAATGGACAGCAAACAGAGTTGCTAAGCTATTAGAAAGAAAAGACGAAGAAGTTCATTTAGAAATGACAAGAATGGGTGGAGGTTTTGGTAGAAGGCTATATGGAGATTTTGCTTTAGAAGCAGC
The DNA here is from genome assembly GCA_963975825.1 of uncultured Polaribacter sp. Lineage (GTDB taxonomy): Bacteria > Bacteroidota > Bacteroidia > Flavobacteriales > Flavobacteriaceae > Polaribacter. The sequence goes on along the minus strand of CAXBIR010000037.1, from coordinate 10,934 downwards.
AGAAATTTCTAATTTGGCAAAAAAACCGATAAAAGTTGTGTTTTCTAGAGAAGATGATATGACTGCAGGAACATACAGACCTGCAATTAAATATAGAATTAAAGCAGCTTTAAAAGATGGAAAAATTACTGGTTACCATTTAAAAGAGGCAGCTATTAATGGTAATATGTATGGTTTAATACCTAATTTTTTTCCAGCAGGTTGTATTCCTAATTATAAAGTAGAAACCGGTAATTATAAAAGTAACATTACAACTGGGGCTTGGAGAGCACCATACACTAACTTTTTAGCATTCGCAGAACAAAGTTTTTTTGATGAATTAGCAACAGAATTAAATATTGATGCTATTCAATTACGTTTAGATTTACTTCAAAATGTAAAAAACACAGATGACAAAAGAATTGAATATTCTGGACAAAGAATGGAAGACACTATTAAATTGGTTAGAGAAAAAGCTAATTGGGGTAAAACAGCTGAAGGAGTGTACCAAGGCTTTGCAGCTTATTATAGCCATAATACGCATGTTGCAGAGGTAGCAGACATAGAATTAAAAAATGGTTTGCCAATTATTAGAAAAGTAACTGTTGCTGTAGATTGTGGTGTAGTTGTGAACCCAACTGGTGCAAGAAACCAAGTAGAAGGTGGTGTTTTAGATGGAATAGGTCATGCAATGTACAGTGATTTTTCATTTAAAGATGGAAAGCCAGCTTATAAAAATTTCGATAAATTCAGATTAATTAGAATGAATGAAACACCAAAAGTAGAAGTTCATTTTATAGAGAATAATTTATCTCCTACAGGTTTAGGAGAACCAGGTTTACCACCTGCAGGAGGTGCAGTTGCCAATGCAATTAATGCTGCTTTAGGAAAGAGAATGTATAGTCAACCATTTATAAACGAAATAAATAAGAGTAATGTTTTAGGATAATTATCTTATGAATTTTTATATAAGAAACAAAAAACTCAAGATTTTAAATCTTGAGTTTTTTTTATTTCTTTTCCAATTTATATTTGCGTTTAAACACGATAGTGTCTAATGAAAGTTATTAGATATATATTATGCAGATACAGCTAATCTGTTTTTCTTTTTATAATTACTTGGAGAACAGTTGTACATTTCTCTAAACTTTTTTGAGAAATAACTTCTACTAGAAAAACCTAAACTATATACTATTTCAGAAATACTTAAGTCTGTACTTGTTATTAATTCTTCAGATTTTTTTAATCTAACAGATCTTACATATTCACAAACTGTTAAACCATGCATTAGTTTAAAACCTTCTTGTACTTTTGCAGCTGTAAGACCAATTTTACGTGTTAATACACTAACTCTATGGTCCATGTCTGGGTAATTGTTTACATATTCTGTAAGCTCTTTAATTAACTCCATTTCGCTATTGGTTAAAGAACTAGCAGCAGCTTCTGGGTTATTTAAATCTTTTCTGTGTTGTTCAATCTCAAGAGCTAAAATAAGGTTTACAATTCCTTTAGTTAACAATGCTTTTACTACTCCTTTATTATCAATATTTTTTAATTGCTTAATATTTTCTGCAATTTTTAAATTATAAGAACCTAAATAAATAAAATCTTCTTTCTTATTATCTATAAATGTTTTTCTTAAAGTATCATTTATAGAAGATGGTGTTCCTGTTTTAGTTTTTGTATTAACAGAAATTATTGTTGTGTTAGTTGCTACACCATTAAATAATGTAATTGTATTTCTATTAGAAATTATATTAGATATAATACTTGTTTGAAAAGTTTCTATGGTACTTGTAGTATTTCTCTTTTTAAATGAGTGAGAAACTTTACCTTTAGAACAATAAACAAAGTTAATATGTGATCCTGCATTAGAATCTATGCTTATTTGCATGTCTTGTTTAGTGGTAATATTAAATTCTAATACGTTTACACCGTCTTCTAAGCTAATAGAACGTATAGTTCCTTTACCTATTTGATTATTAATTGTAAGCGTGTTTTCTCCAGATCTAGAATTTAATGTTCCGCCTAATTCTTTTTTTAATTTATTAAAGAATAAATTTAAACTGTTTAATTTAGAATTTAAAGTAATCATGATCGGTTGGATTTTTAGATTAATACTATTTTTTTTCTAAAAAAGTTAAACTATTTTTTGTTTAACATATGCTAGAAATTACTCTACAAAGAAACAACTGTTATCAATTTTTTGTGTTACACAATTTTTTTTTTTTGTTATATGATTCGTTGTTTTTAGTATTAAGTTGCTGTTTTTTAGTTGTTTAAGAACATTTATTGTGTTTTTTAATTGTAATTATGTAAAATAAAAAAGAAATTATATAATTTTAATGAAAAATGGAAAACCTTAGTTTTTAGAAAAAAGTAGTTAATTAAATTTTTAAAAAAATGAAGTATTTAATTTCAGTTTTTGGAGTAACCTAAAAGTTGTACGTAATTATTCTATAGAAAAAATAGAATTTAGTTATAAGAGATTATGTAAGAAAAATATTTACTAATAATTATAAAAAAGTAAATATTGTAGATTTAAAAATGATTGAAAATTAATAGAACAAAATTTTCAGACAACGCAACAAAACCCCAAGTGTTAACTTGAGGTTTTATTATTCTTTATAATTGGTTTCTAATAGAGTCTATTAACTGCTAATACTTTTTATTTTGTAGCCAAAAACACCAAGTATAATAGCTAATAATAATAATAAGTGAATTAATAATGACCCAATAGCAAATACAAAAAAGCTTAAGGCCCAAATTATTACTACAAGAATAGTTATAGCGTATAAGAAGGTTTTCATTTTAGTTTTATTTATTCAATTATATTCTCAATTTTTTCTTTTTGCTCTCTCAAAAAATCTTCAGATTCGCTAGCCAGAACATTCATAGAAATATTATTTGTTTGCTCTACAAATTCATTCATAAGATTTAGCTGTTTATCAACCATCTTATTAAGCGTTTCTAGATATTTTTCTTCGTAAGTTTTGCCTTTGCTATCTTCTAGTTCCTCTTCAAAAAACAAGACATCGTTTTTACTTGGTATTAGAATTAATTCTTCTTTAGAAAGTTCTTCAAAAGTAGAAAGACGCTCATTTATATCTGTATTAAATGAAGTTACAAACTGCTTTATTTTTGGTGTTACAGAATCTGCTTTCTTAATATGATTGTTTAAGTTAACTAAATGAATATAGTTTTTAGTTGCTTTAACTAAAAGCTTAGCATCTTCTTGATTTCTGTTAATTTTATCTTCTTTTTTCTTACCACTATTATTTGTGTTACAAGAAAGTATAATAAGTAGAAAAATACTAAGAAGATAACCGAATAGTATTTTTTTATTAATGTTCATTTTATACAATATGTTTATTATACAAAAGTCTTAATAATAAAGAGTTTTTCTGTTACACAATTTATTAGAGAGTTTATAGAATTTCCATAACATTTACATAATTATTAGAATTTATGTAAATGTTTAAAAGCAGAATATTATTTTAATGGAAGAAAAATATCAAAAGTAGCTCCTTTTTCTAGTGCTCCTTCTGCGTAAATATAACCTTGGTGGTTGTCTACAATTTTTTTACAGATAGACAAACCAATTCCTGTTCCAGAATATTCATTTTTGTTGTGTAGTCTACTAAAAAGAACAAAAATCTTTTCGGCATATTCTTGGTCAAAACCAATACCATTATCTTTAAAAGTAATTTTATGGTAATAATTATATTTTGGTTTTCTTAGTATAGGAAAATTTTTTGCTTTTATTTTAGAGTAAGAAATTGTTACATTAGGCGTTATATTTTGCTTGGTATATTTTAAAGAGTTTCCTAATAAATTTATAAAAAGCTGTTGAATTTGAAAAGGAATTACCGTCATTACAGGTATTGAATCTGAGGTAATTATTGCTTCTTTTTCTGATATAATTTCTGCTAATTCTTGTTTTGCATTTTCTAATATGATGTTCATATTAGTTACTTCTAAAACTTCTTCAGATTTATTTGTTCTAGAGAATTGTAATAAATCATCTATTAACAAACGCATTCTAGAGGCTGCTGTTTTTATTCTATCTAGATATAGCATGCCTTTTTCAGATAAATTAGCAGCTTCTTTATCTTCTAATCTAGAAATAAATGTTTGAATTTTTCGAAGAGGTTCTTGTAAATCATGACTAGCAACATGGTTAAAAGAAGACAATTCTTTATTATTACGCTCTAATTCTAAGTTACGTTCTTCTAATAATCTATAGTTTTCAATTTCATCTGTTATATCTGCAGTTGTACCTAAAAGTTTTTTATGGCCATCTGTATTTACAATAATTTTACCATATGCTTTAAAATGTTTTACGTTTCCATTCTTTTGAACAATTCTGTAGTAGATAAAAGGAAGATTTTCTTCTATCATCATTTTGTCTACTTGTTTTCTTAATTTATCTACATCTTCTGGATGAACAAAATTTAAAAAATTTTCTATGGTAGATTCAAAAGATTGTGGTTGTTCACCTAATAAACGGTATAAATTATCTGAATATTCAAATCTATTTTCATTAATATAAAAAGTCCAAGTACCATGTTTACTAACAATTTCAGACTGATTTGTAGATTCTTTAAATGTTTCTAATTGTTCGTTTTTAATTTTTAGATTTTTTAAATCTTTGTTAATTTTAGCATAAGTAAGTAATAGCAACAGCAAGGTTATAATTAAAACAGAATAAATTATAAGAGGTGTATTTGTTAAGCTTCTTGTGTTTTTGTCTTTTCTAAGTTGTAGTAATTTATTTTGATATTTAATCATTTCAGCAATTTCAGAACGAATTTTGTCCATTGTTTTTTTGCCTTCAATTAGTAAATTATCAAATTCTGTGGTATTTAATTTACCCGCTTTAGAGTTGTCGAAAGTTTTATCATAAATTAATAAAATCTTACTTATTAATAAATTAAGGTCTCTTAAATTACTTTGTTGTGTTGGGTCGTTTTTTGTAAGTTCTTTTAACCTGGCAAAACTATTATTCGTTTTTTGCCTGCTAGAAAAAAATGGTTCAGAATAAATAGTGTCTTTAGAAATTAGGTAACCTCTTTGGCTAGTTTCTGCACCTTTTAAATAAGAAAGTATCTGTTCTAATTCTACATTAACTTCATAGGTATGCTCTACCATGTCAAAAGAATTAGAAAGATTTTGTATGTGTTTATATGCAAAACCACCAATACATAGTATTATAAAAAGGCTAATACCAAAGGTAATTTTTAAGAACTTTTCTGATTTTATGATAGTTAACCTCACTTTATAAACGTAATAAAAAGTTATCTTTATTTAAGCCACTTGTATGATATTGCCAGTTTATAGTAACAACATTAGACAATATTTTTTTTAATTTCTTAAAATTATCAGGCTTTTTTATATAAATATTTGCACCTATAACAAACGTATTTTCTATATCTTCTTCTGAAGCGGAGGTAGAATAAATTGCTATAGCAATATCTTTAAAACGATTATTGCTTTTAATTTCTTCTAAACATTCTATTCCAGATTTTTTTGGCATATTTAAATCTAAAAAAAGAATATTTGGTAATAATCCTTTTTCATTATTTAAATAATCCATTAATTCTACACCATCATTATAAGTTTTAACTTTGGTGTTTATTTTTAGTTCTTCAAAAGCTTCTTCAAAAAATAATCTATCATCTTCATCATCATCTGCCAACACTATATAAACGTCTTCTTCTTGCATTTTCTGGCTATTTTATTTATTTAATTCTCTTCTTTTGGTTATTATTCTCTGAAAACTAGAAGGAGTAATACCCGTTGTGTTTTTAAACTGTGTACTTAAATGCGCTACACTAGAGTAATTTAACTTGTATGCTATATCTGTTAATGTAAGCTCATTACTTGTAATTAGTTGCTTTGTGTATTCTATTTTTTGTAAAATAATAAAATTTTCTATGGAAGTAAATGTAACTTCAGAAAACAAGTTAGATAAATACCCGTAGCTATGGTCTAATTTTTCAGAAATATAAACAGAACTTTTTACATTAACATTTGTGTCTTCATTAAAAACCATATCTATAATGGTATCTTTAATTTTTTGTACTAAAATACTTTTTTGATTTTCAACTATTTCACTACCATACTCGTTTAAACTATCATTTAAACTGTCTAATTTTTCTTTAGATATGTTTTCTAAAAATTCAATTTCACCAAAGCTTAATGTTTTATATTTCACATTAAGTTCAGCTAACTTTTCTTCTATAACTTTGTTACAAATAGCCGTAAAATCAAACTTTATAAAAATCTTCATATTATGTTTTCTACGCTAATATAGTGGATATTTATATAAAAATTTAAGTTATACATTTACAAAAAAAATAAATTGCCTGTTTTAAGAGCAAAAAATTATGGTAAGTAATACAAGTTTTTATAAAAATTTAGATGTTAATAATGTTGCATTAAGAGAACTATTAAAGAATGAAAATCTCTTTAATACTGTTCCAAACGACTGGTTTGTAATTGTAACAGATATTTTAGACTCTACAACTGCAATTAAAAATGGATTTCATAACGACGTTAATTTAATTGCTACAGGAAGTATTATTACTGTTTTAAACACAATAAAAAAACTTGATAAAAAAACTTCAATTCCTTATTTTTTTGGTGGAGATGGTGCCTCTTTTATAGTACCTCAAGATCTTTATAAAGTTGTTTTTTTAGCTTTAGAAAATTATAGTAAACATGTTAGAAAAAACTTTAAACTTTCTTTGAGAGTAGGAGAGATGAAGGTGGAAGATGTGTATAAAAGTGGAGCTACATTAAGAATTGCAAAATTAAAATTAAATTCTTTTTTAATTACCCCAGTTGTTATAGGAAATGGATTAAAATTTGCTGAAAAATCTATAAAAGATAATTTTATAGAAACTATAGAATTAGATAAAACTAAGTTTTCTATAGATTTAGAAGGTATGGAATGCAGGTGGGATGAAATTAAACCTAACAGTGAAGAAAAAAAGGTAATTTGTTTATTGGTAATGTGTAAAGATGAATCTAAACAAGCAGAGATCTTTACTACTATAATGGATGAGATAGATTATATTTTTGGTGAACTAAGTCTAAGAACACCAATAACTAGTTTAAAACTAGAATTAAATACTTCTTTTAGTAAAATTAGAAAAGAAATGTATGCTCGTTTGGGCAAATTCGATTCAAAATATTTAATTAAAAATTGGTTGATTACCAATTTAGGAAAGTATTATTTTAAGTTCTTTAAAGAAGGCAAAGCATATTTGTATAAAGTTTCTCAGTTATCAGACACCATTATGTTAGATGGTTCTATAAATACTGTTTTCTCAGGAACAGATATGCAGATTAATAAATTGAAACTTCTTTTAGATTCACTAGAATCAGATAAGAAAATTATTTACGGTATGCATGCTACTTACGCCTCTATTATGTCTTGCTATATAGAAGATAGAGATGAGAAACATATTCATTTTGTAGATGGTACAGAAGGTGGCTACACAACAGCTTCTAGAGAGTTAAAGAAAAAATTAAATACTTACAAAGAGTACTTTTGGCAGTAATCTTTGTAAGTATTTAGAATAATATTTTTTTAAAAGAATTATTGCTTTACTTCTTCTTTAGCTTGTTCTACCATTTTTTCATTAGGTACAATGGCAACATTTACTCTTCTATTTTTAGCCCTTCCTTCTGCTGTAGAATTATCGTATTTTGGTTGAGTTTCACCATACCAATGTGTTGTAAACCTTGTGCTTTGTAAACCTTTATTTACTAAATAACTTGTTACAGAAGTTGCTCTTTTTTGAGATAAAGACATATTGTAATCATCCTTACCAGAACTATCTGTATGCCCAACAACTAAAATATTTGTATCTGGAAATTCTGCAAATACATTAGAAAGTTTATTAAGAGTTTCTTGCGATTTACTATTAACATTAGATTTATTTGTATCAAAATAAACACCACTATTTTCATCAAAAGTAACTACAATACCATTGTCTACTCTTTCTACTTTTGCACCAGGAATTTCTGTTTCAATTTTCTTTGCTTGGTCGTCCATTTTTTTACCAATAAGCACACCTGCACCACCACCAACTACACCACCAATTAAGGCACCTAGTTTACTGTTTTTTCCACTACCAACATTGTTACCAATAATTGCACCAAGTAAAGCACCTGCAGTTGTACCAATTACAGCACCTTTTTGTTTGTTGTTTGCATTTTTTGTTGCTTCACAGCTTGTAAAACTTATTGCTAAAGTTAATGCTAATGCAAAAACCGATGTTTTTTTAAATATTTTTTTCATAATAATTATTGTTTTATAAAGTCCATATTAATAATAAACGATGTTCCATTTACCATTAAATTTTGTTGCCATTTCATTGTAGATTCTGTTAATTGAGATAATTCTAGCCTGAAACCAATATTACTTTCGTTATTTTTTGGTTTTAATAAAAAATCATAATAGCCAGATGTTTCATCTATTTCTTGAATAACAAAAATAAATTCTCTTTCGCCAGCAACACAATTTGTATTGTTTACAGTATAAACACCAGAATTATTATTTGGTACAAACTTCCAAGTACTACCTTCTAGACAATCTTTTGTAGTATCATTAAACATTGTTACATTATAATCTCCTGTTTTACTATATGTTATTTTGTTTAAGACCCAATCTCCTTTTATTATTTTTTCTTTACCTCTTACATTTTTTGATGCTCCACAAGAAAACAGGGTAGCAACAAACATTAAAATCATTATTTTTTTCATAAAAAACTTGTTTAATTCTAACGCAAAATAACAACTAAACTTAGATATAATTTAACTCAAAAGGAAATAGTTTTAGTTCATTTAGAAATAAATTTCTTGAGCCAATCTAAAGGTATTTGCATGGGCGTCTATAATTACATTTATATCCTCAGAATATCCACCACCCATAGAACACATAACAGGAATTTTTAAATCTAAACAAGTTTTTAAAACAAACCTATCTCTTTCTTTACAGCCTTCTAAAGTTAGACTTAATTTCCCTAATTTGTCTGTCGCGAGAACATCTACACCACACAAATAATAAATAAAATCTGGTTTTTCTTCCTGAATTATTTTTGGTAAAACTTTATTTAAAATGGATAAATATTCTGAATCTGTTGTATTGTTTTCTAAAGGAATATCTAGATTACTTTTTTCCTTTATAAAGGGATAATTACTTTTACCATGCATAGAAAATGTAAATACAGAATTATCATCATTAAATATCTCTGCAGTTCCATTTCCTTGATGTACATCTAAATCTATAATTAAGACTTTATCTACCAATCCATTATTTTGAAGATATTTTGCACCAATTGCTTGGTCATTTAACATACAAAAACCTTCGCCTCTATTAGAAAAGGCATGATGTGTACCTCCTGCAATATTCATTGCAATTCCATGTTTTAATGCAAATTCTGAAGCTTTTATTGTACCATCTGCAATTATCATCTCTCTTTCTATTAAGATTTCAGAAAGAGGAAAACCAATTTTTCTAGCTGCTTTTTGAGATAAAGTTATATTTAAAAGGTCGTAGAAATATTCTGAATCGTGTACTGTAAAAAAGTGTTTATCGTTTGGAATTACTGGCTCAAAGAAGTTTTCTGGTGTGCAAGTTCCTTCATGCAATAATTGTTGTGGTAAAAGGTCATATTTTTCCATAGGAAAACGATGACCTTTTTGTAGTTCAAGTTTGTAAATTGGGTGGTATGCTATTTTTAGCATTGTATAATATTTAAGTTATGTAAGATAAAAAAAATCGCTAAAAACAAATTAATGATTTTAGCGATTTAAAAATGTATAACTACAACCTTTTTGTTAAAAATTATAGGGATGTCTTAACTGCTGTATTTAAGTATTAGTATACTCTTGGGGGGAATACTAATACTGGGCAAATTTATATAATTTTTAAGAGTTATTGTGCTTTATTCATTAGAGTATTCTTTTTTTTTTAAGTTTATAAATCTTCTTTAATTATATGTTTATAAATTATGAGATTGCTAAAAAATGAATAAGTTATTTAACACTAAGATTAAATATAATTTAAAATAAAAAAATCGTTAAAACCAAATAAATAGTTCAAACGATTTTTTAAAATTGATAATTACATTGTTTTATGTTAAATATGTAGGGATAATTTAACAAGCTGCAATTTTTTTTAATTAGCATCTTTGGGGGAATCCGCTAACATACTTCAAATCTAAGGAGTTTTTGAAGATATATTTTCTGTACTTGTTGTTATGTAAATATTTGTAGACGGTATGCAGTTAAGTTTCGATAAACTATTTTATTACTTTTTGTAAGTAAGTTTATTTGGTTTTTTTATAGATTAATTATGTTTGTTGCAAATCAAAAAAAAATCGTTAAAACCAAATGAATGATTTGAACGATTCTTAAAAATTGATAATTATATTGTTTTGTGTTAAATCTATAGGGATAATTTAACAGGCTGCAATTTTTTTTAATTAGCATCTTTAGGGGAAACCGCTAACATACTTCAAATTTAAGGAGTTTTTGAAGATATATTTCCTGTATCTGTTGTTATGTAAATATTTGTAGACGGTCTGCAGTTAAGTTTCGATAAACTATTTTATAACTTTTCGTAAGTAAGTTTATTTGGTTTTTTATTCATTAATTCTGGTCTTTATAAATCAAAAAAAAATCGCTAAAACCAAATGAATGATTCTAACGATTTTTAAAAATTGATAACTACAACAATAATTGTTAAAAATTATAGGGATGTTTTAACATGTTGTATTATGACTAGCATGTTACAGGGGGAAGCTAACTTGCCGCAAATTTAAAATGTTTTAAAAAGGTATTTAATTTTTGAAGTTTAAACGTAAATCAATAAAGACGATTTACGTTTAAGTGTCGATGAGTGGCATTAATTATTGATTTATTACTGTAAAGAATAAAAA
>CAXBIR010000036.1:0-27542 GCA_963975825.1 uncultured Polaribacter sp. | reverse complement strand
GGAGGTAGAATGGAGGCGATTAGAAATAATGCAACTGCATGCATTATTCTCTAAATAGTTTAATTTAAAAAGAAGGTAAATTTAAATAGGCTTTATTAAAATGACAGTCAATTTAAGGCAATTATCTATCATATAAATAATTGCCTTAAGTTAAAGTTTGTTTTTTTGACTAAAAAGGTAAAAGGTACAAATACTTATTTTTTTCCTTTTTCTACCAATTCTATATTATTTACAGAAGTTTTTGTAGTAAAAATACCATAGTTAATAGTAATTGTTTTTTTGTCAATTTTATCTATAGTACCCACAGAATTAGAATCTATAATTCTTACTCTGTCGTTTAGCTTATAATTGTAAGCTGCCTTTTCTTGAGCAATTTTTACTTCTTCAATCTTTTTTTCTTTTCTAACTTCAACTACTTTTTGTAAAACCTCTTTTTCTACTTTTTTAATAACTTCTTGCATTTGTTTTTCTACAACTTTTGCTTTTTGTTTTTGAGATTTTGTTTTAAGCTTTAACGGGTTTTTCTTAGCATATTTAACTTTTTCATCTGCTACCCATTTGTTAAAATTGGTGTTTAGTTCTTTCTTGTTATTATTCTGAAAGTATTTGTTTAGAAACTCGTTAATTTTTCTTCCTAAAGAAAGCATGCGCTGGTTATTGTCATACAATTCTTGAAAACCTGCTAGTTTAGACTGTATTTTGTCTTCTTTTTCTTGTAAACTTTCTAAATGTTCTAAGCCTTTAGATTTCTGTTTTTCTAAATTGTCTGAGTTTTTCTGTAACTTGGTTCTTTCTTTTTGTAGTTTAGAAATGGTTCTGTCTAAACGTACTTTTTCTGTATCTACTCGTTTTTTAGCTTTGTTAATTAAGCTAAATGGTATTCCGTTTTTCTGTGCAACTTCAAACGTAAAAGAACTACCAGCTTGCCCAACAAAAAGTTTGTATAATGGTTCTAGTGTTTTTTCATCAAATTGCATATTTGCATTGGTAACGTTTTCTAATTCGTTGGCCAACACTTTTAAATTAGAGTAGTGGGTTGTAATAATACCAAAGGCTTTTTTCTGATAGAATTCTTCTAAGAAAATTTCTGCCAAAGCACCTCCTAGTTCTGGGTCAGATCCGGTACCAAATTCATCAATTAAAAATAACGTGCTTTCGCCACATCTTCTTAAAAAGTTACGCATGTTTTTTAAACGATAACTATAGGTACTTAGTTGATTTTCTATAGATTGGTTGTCTCCAATATCTGTTAAAATAGTGTCAAAAATATATGTCTGACTGCGTTCATCAACAGGAATTAAAATTCCGCTTTGCAACATTAATTGCAGTAAACCAATAGTTTTTAAAGTTATGCTTTTTCCACCTGCGTTTGGCCCAGAAATAACTATAATTTGTTGTTGCTCGTTTAACTCTATAGATTGTGAAATTGTTTTTATTTTTTGCGCATTATTTTTACGCCATAAAATAGGATGATATGCGTTTTTAAAGAAAATTCTTTTCTCCTTAGTTATTTTTGGGAGAATAGCGTTCATTTCTCGCGCATATTTTGCTTTTGCACCAATTACGTCTGTGTGTACTAAAAAAGCTATATACTCTTCTAAAAGTGGTGTAAAAGGACGAATTGTTTCTGCTAACGTTCTTAAAATCTTAACAACTTCTTGTTTTTCTTCGTAAACTAAATTCTGAAATTCTCTACTATATGCTAATGTTGCTTGTGGTGCTATGTATACAATATTACCAGATTTAGAAGAACCTAATAAGCTACCAGCTACTTTTCTTCTGTGCATTGCTGCAACTGCTAATACTCTTTGGTTGTCTACTACTGTTTCTTTAATATCGTCTAAATAACCTGCAGAAATAGCTTTTGATAATGCACTAGAAAAACTAGCGCCAATTTTACCTCTAATATTATTAATGTCTCTTCTTATCTGTTTTAAAGCAGGTGAAGCATTGTTTTTTACTTCGCCAGAAATGTCTATTATTTTCTTAATTTCATCATCTACATAAGTAGTAAATTCTATTTTTTGAGATAGATCGAAAAAGGTAGGAAATTGTACTTTAAATTTCTTAAAAAATTTAATAAGCTCGTTTACTGTTAAAGAAGTGGTAGCAATTTTTAAAAATGCTTCTGTTTCTATAAAGCTATTTTCTATTGCTAAACGTTTTACACTTTCTGTAACATTATCAAAACCATGATTTGGTACTCTGTTTTCGCTTTCAAATGAAGATAAATATTCATTTACCAAATGCAATTCTATAAAAAGCTGCTTTCTGCTATCTACTGGTTGTATTTGGCGCACACTTTCTTTTCCTAACCCAGAGATACAATGTTCTGAAACATGTTGTAAAACGGTAGAAAATTCTAAATCTTGTAAGGTTTTTTCTGATATGTTAGTTCTCAACAAAAGGATATTTAGGTTTATAGCAAATTTATAAATTCTTTTCGTTAGGTTTTAGAAATGGACACTCTTTTTTCTAGTTCTATAGCAAGATAACTTCCTTTTTTATAAGAAGTTATTTTTTGAAGGTTTATAATAAGGTATTTAATACATTTAAAAAGTTATTATTTATCAATTTCTAATAGTTACCAATAATAAAAGAGCTTATACTTTGCTAATAGTATAAGCTCTTACAGTTATTAATAAACGGGGGCGAAATTAAAGATTTTTATAGTTTAATAATTTTTTTTATTCCTATTCCTTTGTCAGTTTCAATTTTAATAAAATATACGCCAGTTGGCAGGTTAGAAATATTTGTTGCTTGTTTTTTTATTACATTTTTTATGACTTTACCTTGTAAATTATAGATTGTAAATTGATGAACCTCAATATTGTTATTTATTTCTATGGCTAAAATATCTTTAACAGGATTAGGGTATATTTTTAAATTTTTATTAATAAATTCTGAAGCTAAACCTGCTGTAGCAGATATAGTAAAAATACCTTCTGTAAAAGTTTCTAAGTAATTGTTGCTAGTAAATAAACTTCCTTGTTGTATTGCATAGGTTCCAGATGTTTCTCCTGCAACTCTTGTTAAGTTTCCTGTAAAAGCATCACCATTTACTAAATTGCCATTGGTTATTTGATAAGTTAGTGAAGGATCTACATCTCCTAAAGATTTAGTTATATCATCTGCTGTAATGCTAATTGGTCTTTGTAAAACAGTTAAAGTTCCATTTATAAGATTCAAAGAATAATTATTATCTGCACCACCTGTTAGTAAAATAGCATAAGAACCAACATTAGAGTTTTGTAATGTTGTATTAGATAGTGTTGGTATTTCATTTAAAATACTTGCATCTTCTCCGTTTACAAAACCAGAATATTGGTATGTGAATGTTGGATTTGTGTCTCCGTAAATTCTTGAAAAACTATCTGCAGTAACTGTAACATTGGCTTTATTAACTGTTAAAGTAATGTCTTTAGTATTTGAAGTATAATTACTGTTTTCTGCTACAGTAGCTCTAATTGTTACTGTTGCTGCATTACCAATATTTATAATATCATTAGCTATTCCTGTTAGAGAAGTTCCGTTTGCGTTACCTTCTATGGTAAAACTAATTTCGCCAGCAGAATCTGAAGTAGCGCTTAATTGAAAATCTGTATCTCCATAAGTTTTAGAAATATCTGTAAAATTTATTGTTGGTACTAAAAGTGCGCTAGTTGTAAAAGTTTCTAAATTACCATAATTAACACCTGCAGAGTTTATTGCATAAGATTTAAACGAATATTGTGTATAGGGTGTTAAGTTGGTTATAGAATTGCTAAAAGCACCTATACCTGTTCCGTTATTTAATTTTATAACGTCTGTTCCATTAATTTCCGGATCTCCATTTTCACTTGTAAGTGCATACACAATTCCTCTTTCTGAAACTATTGCGCCTCCGTTAGCAGAAATATTACCAGCCAAAGTTGCGTTTGTCTGTGTTATATTATTTGCTGCTGTGGTTGTTAATGTGGCAACTCTTGTTAATTGTGTTGCTGCAGTATTGGTTATTATTGGCGCATTGTAATCAAAATAAATATAAGAAGTATTTTCTGCAATATCACTTAAGCTAAATGTGCTTTTTGGTTTTATTTTAAAGAAAATCCAACCATGACTTTCGGGTTCATTAGATAGACTATCTGCTAAATGAATGTTTTCAAAAATAAATTCAACTTTATTATCGTCTTCTATAGAGGTTCTATAACTATGACTTGCAGAAACAGGAGTAAAGGTAGACCAATCTAAATCTGCATCTAATTCATTTTTTACAACAATATTTATAGCAGAAGCGGTTCCTGTATTTTGAAAACGAACTCTATAATTTAAAAAATCTGGTACTTGAATTGCATCAATATAATCTCCTTCAAAACAAATAATATCATTAGGATCATAAGAATTTACAACAGTTTCTGTAAACGTACTGGTATTATCTCCAGGGTTAACATCTGTGTCTGAACTTGTAATATTACTTGTATATGTTATTAAATCGCCACCATTTACAGGGTTTATTGTTGCAACTGGTGTATTGATGTTAAAGTTAACGTCTATATATCCTTTTTCGAAAGGAAGTAGATTGGTATAGTTCCAAGTTAAGAGTGTGCTTGTTTGCGCATCTGGAACAATACTTGCATTTAAAAAACTTAATTGATTGTCTGGAAAAGCCAAGTCTACCGTACCAGATAATGTACTAGAACCAATATTTTCATAATACACTCTTACAGAAGTATCAAAACCAGGTCTTGCTTCTGCTGTTGGTATTACAGTAACTTTTACGTCGTTTACAACTTGATTTGCTGTAATACAAAAATCGATTACTTCTGTGTTACCAGAACCTGTAAAAGTAGTTGATTGTGTTGTTGGTGTAACAGAAAAAAAGCTTGGTAAGTTTAATAAAATTTCAACTGTATTTGTTGCTTCTTGAGTGTAAAGTATATATTCCCCATTAGAATTTGTAAATGCTACATTAGCAGTATTAGTGCTAGAGTTTGTTAGTTTGGTGTTTATAGATTTGGTATCTGTTGGGTCACAACCATTGTTATTAAAATCAAATGAAACTGTACCTGTTATGGTATTAGAGTTTGTAGGTATAAAAGAACATATATCAGAATAATAAGATGTTCCGTTTTTATTTATAAAATTAGCATTTGCATACGCAAGGTTATCTACACAAATTAATTTTAAATCTGGATTGTTTAAAACATTAAATCTACTATTATTAATGGCAGAATTATTTCCGTTCTTAAGATTTAAACTAGTTAGTAAATTGTTATTAGCGTACAACGTATTTAAGTTTGTTTGTCTAGATAAATCTAAACTTGTAATTTGGTTTCCACCACAAGCTACTGTAGTTAATAACGTATTGTTGGTTACATCTAAACTGGTTAATTGTGTAGCAGAACAGTTTAATACTTCTAATGCAGCATTTTGTAATAAATTTAAATTCATTAACGGGTTGTTTCTACAATCTAAATGCTCTAAACCAGTATTATTAGAAATATC
This sequence comes from uncultured Polaribacter sp., assembly GCA_963975825.1. Taxonomy (GTDB): domain Bacteria; phylum Bacteroidota; class Bacteroidia; order Flavobacteriales; family Flavobacteriaceae; genus Polaribacter. The sequence goes on along the minus strand of CAXBIR010000036.1, from coordinate 22,058 downwards.
TAAACTAGGTATTTGATTAACAAAACATTTTAAAGTTGTTAAAGTATTTGTGTTTGGTAATATTAAAGAGTTTATAGAATTGTTATCGCAAATTAAACTAGTTAAAGAAGTGTATGGAGAAGCATCTAGAGTAGTAATTTGATTTCGTTGGCAATTTATAGTGGTTAACGTATTTGTAATTGGTAATGTAAGTGTAGTAATTAAGTTGTTGTTACAAGTTAAACTAGTTAAATTGGTATGTGCAGAAAGGTCTAAGGTTGTTAATCTATTACTACTAGTATCTATAGTTGTTAAACTATTCGTACTTGGTAATGTTAACGTGTTTAAACGGTTGTAATTCGTTGTTAAAACATTTAAAGAGGTTTGTAATGATACATCTAAAGTTACTAAATCGTTTGTATGAGATATTAACGTTTCTAAACTACCAGAACTTGGTAAGATTAAATTGCTTATTCCTGGGTAATAATTAATTGTAACATTAGGGTTTTGATTATTAGAACAATCTAGATATGTTAAATTAGTTAATGCCGAAACGTCTAAACTTGTTAATTCATTATTACTACATACAAGCGAGGTTAAGTTCGTAAATGCTTCAATACCTGTAAAATCTGCAATTCCGTATGAAATTATTCCACCACCTCCAACACAATTAGGATCATTTGGATCTGGACAAGCACCACCCATATCTTCTACACTTTGAAAGTTAGAAATATTTAATGTAGTAACTGCTAAAGCTTCTGTTAAAGAGATTTGATTATCATTATTAGTATCAATTGATGGCGAATAGTTTAACAATGCTTGTTTAAATTCCCAATCTGGAATATTTACATTCTGACTTTGCAATAAATTTGATAGCAATAAGCTAATTAAGGTAAGTAAAAGTAGTTTTGTTTTCATCGTATGGAATTGTTTACACAAAGGTTACTCTTTTAGTTGATTTTATTATGGGTGATTTCCCTGTTTTTATTTAGTTAATTCACTTATAATTAGATTAAAAGAACAATTTAATAAAGCTTTATGAAAGGAATTGTCGTTTTTAAAAAATGAAAGTTATTTTTACAAGAATTTTTATATTTACAGTTCTAAGCAAAAAATAAAAATGGATTTAATAATATCTAACAATTGGAATACTATTTTACAAAACGAGTTTGATAAACCTTATTTTAAAAGTTTAGCTAGTTTTGTAGATGAGGAGTATAAAAACTATCAATGCTTTCCCATACAAAAAGATATTTTTGCAGCGTTTAATTTTTGTTCTCTAGAAGACTTAAAAGTTGTAATTATTGGTCAAGATCCATATCACGATGAAAACCAAGCAAACGGTTTGTGTTTTTCTGTTAAAGACGGAATAAAACAGCCACCTTCCTTAAAAAATATTTTTAAAGAAATTTCTACAGATTTAAACCAAGAAATTCCAGAAAGTGGAAATTTAGAAAAATGGGCAAAACAAGGCGTTTTATTGTTAAATGCAACTTTAACTGTAAGGGCTCATGAAGCAGGAAGTCATCAGAAAAAAGGATGGGAAACTTTTACAGACGCTGTTATTCAAGAAATTTCTAAAGAAAAAGAAAATGTTGTTTTTTTACTTTGGGGAAAATTTGCAGAAAGTAAATCTAAATTAATTAATACAGAAAAACATACAATTCTAACAGCACCACATCCATCTCCATTAGGTGCTTGGAGAGGTTGGTTTGGCAGTAAGCATTTTTCTAAAACCAATGAAATCTTACAGAAAATAGAAAAATCTACGATAAAATGGTAGGCAATAATGGTTCTGTGTAATAAGGAAGTAAAAGAGCTTCTAATATTTCTTCAGTTGTATCTATATAATTTACTTCAATTTTGTTTTCAGAGTGAATCCATTTAGCAATTTTAGGAACCTGTTTTTTACTTAGCTTTTTTAGCGTTTCAACACCCATTTCTTTTAAAGCGATTGCGTTACATTGTTGTTCATATTGGTTTTTCATAGGAATAACTAATAATCTTTTCTTTAAAAACAAAGCTTCAGATGGCGTTTCAAAACCTGCACCACACAATACACCGTTAGATGTAGCCATACTTTTTATAAAATCGAATTCATTTACAGGAAAAATAGTAATGTTTTTCTGAAATATTAAATTCTTAGTATTTTTAGAAAATATATGCCATTTTACAATTGGTATTCTAGATAATATTTTTACAATTTTATCATGATGATAAGCTGGTAAATAAACAGTAAAATGACCTTTATTTTTAGTGCTTTTGTTTCTAATTTTTTGTCTTATAATTGGAGTAAATGTAGCAGAACTATAACTTTTAAAATGAAAGCCAAAACGGTTTTTTGCAGGAGCATAGTATTTTAAAATTAATTTTTCTAAATTAAATTTACCTGCTTTAGGAGACGCTTTATCTAAGACTGCATTTTGATGACTTAAAGAAATAATATTTACATTATTTAATTTTGCAGCCCAAGCAGAAATAGGTTCAAAATCATTTATAACTAAGTCGTATTTTTTTACAGGAAGCGTTTTAATTTCTTTGTAAAAACGTCTTAAATTCATCTTTTTAAAACTTGTTATAAAATCGATGCCACCATTTTTACCAAACGTAAAATTTAAACCTTTTAAATTATATTTTATTTCGAAACCTAAATCTAAATTATTCTCATTTCCGCTAACTAAAATATCTAATGTTCCTTTTTGTTGTAAAATAGGAATAATCTCTTTAGCCCTTGTTAAATGACCATTTCCTGTACCTTGAATAGCATATAATATTCTCATAGATTTTATTTTACTGGGTTCTTAATTTCAAATTCGTTTAAAAATTCTTTTAAAAACTCTTCAAAAATAAAACTATTAGAATCTTCTTTTTTTAATGCTTTTAACTCTTTTTTACTCAGTTTTTTAGAAGAGGTTTTTAGCGCATCATCTTTATAATACTCATACAAACTCCATTGTTTGTTTTTATATTCTAAGGCAGTTAAATTTTCTATCCAATCTCCAGAGTTTAAGTACGTAGTTTTGCCTTTTTGGTTTGTAATTTCTTTAATTTCTGGTTGATGAATATGACCACAAATAACATTATCGTATTTATTATCTATAGCAATATCAGAAGCAATTTCTTCAAAATGATTAATAAACTTTACAGCGCTTTTTACACTGTTTTTTATTTTTTTAGAAAGTGATAATTTTCCATAACCAAAAAGCTTACTAACCCAATTAATAAACGTATTTATTAAGATTAAAAGATCGTAACCTTTACCACCTAATTTTGCTAACCATTTAGAATGTTTCATGGTAACATCAAAAACATCACCATGAAAAATCCATGTTTTTTTGTTATCAATACTTAAAACTAATTTGTTTACTATTTTAAAGTTTCCTAATTGAAAACCTTTAAATTTTCGTAACATTTCATCATGGTTTCCTGTAATATAATATACCGTTGTTCCTTTAGATAGTAGAGAAGTTATGTGTTTTATAACGCTCATGTGAGATTTTGGAAAGTAACGTTTGTTAAATTGCCAAATGTCTATTATATCGCCGTTTAAAATTAGAACCTTTGGGTCTATAGATTTTAGATAGTTTAATAATTCTGAAGCTTTACAACCATAAGTTCCTAAATGTGTATCAGAAATTACGGCATAATCTAATTTTCTTTTTTTCATTTTTATAAAGAGTTATTTGGGAAACGAGAAAATTTATAAATAGCAGTTTTTTTACTAACTGATGTAAATAATAGTCTTTTTATTATTAGTAAAAACACAAGCATTTATTATTAAGTTTCTCAAAGCTAAAACTTTATTGTATTGTTAAAGTAAAGTTATAATGAAAAAATAGTAAGGTAATTCTTACTATAAAGTATCTTTAAAGTGATTTTAATGTTATGAGTAACATTATTTCTGAAGCAAAAAAAAAATCCGCTAAAAAAGCGGATTCATTGAATTTGAAATTAAGAAACAGAGAGATTATAATACGTCTATCTGTTTTAATGATGTTTGGTTTGTTGTTGAGGTATCTGCTAAACCACAAGATTTAGAGGTACTTCTACAAGAAGAAAAACAAATAATTCCTACGATACAAATTGCAACAAATACTACTTTTTTCATCTTAATTATTTTTAAAGCTTAAATGTACATATTTTTTATGAACTCACTAGAATTATTCTTCTCTTCTATAACGTTAAAACGAACCATTTTATTTTGAATTCGTGTAATTATATTTTTAGTAATTGGTTTGCCATCATTCCATTCTGTTATTTTTAACCATTTTTGAATGTCTTCTAGCTTCTGTTCATATCTTTTTGCTAAAATTTCATCAATATTTTTAATGTTTTTAAAGTCTGAAGTTTGTGTATTTATAATATCTAAAACTTTCTTTACTTCATTAAAATTATTTTCTAAAACTTCATTTCTAACGGCAACAACAAAACATGGCCAAGGTGTTGGACAATCATCTATTCTTCTAAAAGTACCATTGTCTACTAAAGGTTTTGTGGTAAAATGTTCCCACATAAAATAATCTGCTTCTCCGTTTGTTAAAGCATCAATTCCTCCTTGTAAATTACCAATTACTTTAAATTTTAGATTTTCTACGTTCCAACCTTGGTTAAAAGCATTTACAATTGCCATTAAATGAGAACCAGAACCAAATCTACTTATGGCAATTGTTGCATGTTCTAGATCTTCTATAGTTTTAAATTTTGATTTTGCACCTACATGAATTCCCCAAATTAATGGTGTTTTTACAAATGTTTGTACAATTTTAGAAGGGTTTCCTGCAGCAATATCTTTAATAATTCCTTCAGTTAAAACAATAGCAATATCTACTTCACCAGATCGTAAAGATTTACACATTGCACCAGTTCCACCAGGAAAATCTTGCCATCTAAGATTTATATTTTCTTTAGTGTATTCTTTGTTCTTTAATGTTAAATACCAAGGATAATTAAAATGTTCTGGTACACCACCAACTCTTAAATTCGTCATTTATTCAGCTAATTTGTTTAACGAATATTCAATTAAATCTTCTACAACTTGCTTGTAATCTTCGCTAAAAGTACCATTTGCTCTGTTTGCAATAATTGCATTCATAGAAACTGCATTATGACCTAAAAGTTTAGATAAACCATAAATAGCAGAGGTTTCCATTTCTAAATTGGTAATTCTGTTTCCTTTAAAATTAAAAGAATCTATTTTATTATTAATATCTGCATCTTGTAATGGCAAACGTAAAACACGACCTTGTGGTCCGTAAAAACCACCAGCTGTTGCTGTAATTCCTTTAAAAATTTTATCAGAATCTAGTTTTTGCTCTAATTGGCTGCTATTTTCTATTAAAATAGGATTCGATTTTTTAGCACTCCAATTGGTGTGTTCTATAAAAGCATTTTCAATTTCTGGATTAGAAATTTTATCTATTTGATAGGAGTGAAGCATACCGTTTAAATCTAAACCATGAGAGCTCATTAAAAATGAATCTACAGGAATATCTTTTTGTAAAGAACCAGAAGTACCAATTCTTACAATATTTAAAGCAGTTAAAACCTTTTTTGGTTGTCTTGTTTCTAAATTGATGTTTACTAAAGCATCTAATTCATTTAGAACAATATCTATATTATCTGGCCCAATACCTGTAGAAATAACAGACAATCTTTTGCCTTTATAAATACCTGTAGAGGTTTTAAATTCTCTTTTCTGAGTTGTAAATTCTACAGAATCAAAACGATTTGTAATTTTATCTACTCTATCTTGGTCGCCAACAAAAATAATATCGTTCGCTATATTTTCTGGTCTTAAGTTAAGATGGTAAATGCTTCCATCAGGATTTAAGATTAATTCAGATTGTTTTATACTCATACTTATTTTTTATCCACCAACTCTTTTTACTTTAAAACCTTTGTCTTTGAGCATTGTCATTATTTGGTCTCTGTAGTCTCCTTGAATAATAATTTTATCATCTTTAAAACTACCACCAACAGAAAGTTTGGTTTTAATTTCTTTTGCTAAAATTTTAAAATCTGAAGTTGCCCCAGTATAACCTTCTAAAATAGTAATTGGTTTTCCTTTTCGTTTTTCGTATTTACAGATTATTGGAGCTTCTTGTAACCAAATGTTAGATTTCTCTTTTTTTGGTTCAATTTTTTCCTTGTGCTCTGGAAATAGGTTTTTTAATTGATCTTTTAAATCCATTTTTAGTCTTTAATTTAAAATAATCAGTTTCAGAATGCAATGAATAGCAAACTGAAACTGATATGTTTTAAATTTATTTTTTAAGTCCTAATTCTTTTAAACGTTGGTCTAAAAAGTCACCAGCTGTAATGTCTTCAAATTGTTTAGGGTTTTCTTCATCTATACAGTTTTCTAAAACATCTAATTTCATTTCAGATATTGGATGCATGAAAAATGGAATAGAATAACGAGAAGTTCCCCACATTTCTTTTGGCGGATTTGTAACTCTATGAATTGTAGATTTTAGTTTGTTGTTACTATGTCTAGACAACATATCTCCAACATTTATCATTAATTCATCTGGTTCTGCCATAGCATCTATCCAATCTCCTTTATGGTTTTGAACTTGTAAACCTTTACCTTGTGCACCCATTAATAAAGTAATTAAATTAATGTCTCCATGTGCTGCAGCTCTTTCTGCACCTTTTGGTTCTGTTTCAATTGGTGGGTAGTGTATAGGTCTTAAAATACTATTTCCGTTTTTAATATAATTATCAAAATACGTTTCTTCTAAACCTAAATGTAATGCTAAAGAGCGTAAAACGTATTTAGCCGTTTTTTCTAACATTTTATAGGTTTGTTTTCCAACTTCGTTGAATTTTGGTAGTTCTTCTACAAGTACATTTTCTGGATATTCTTTAGCTCTTTCAGCATCATCTTCTACGTATTGTCCAAAATGCCAGAATTCTTTTAAATCTCCTTCTTTTTTACCTTTAGCAGATTCTTTTCCAAAAGAAACATATCCTCTTTGGCCACCAATTCCTGGTATTTCATACTTTTCTTTTGTTTCAACAGGTAAATCAAAAAAGTTTTTAATTTCTTCGTATAAATCTGTTACTAGTTTATCATCTAAAAAATGACCTTTTAAAGCCACAAAACCTATGTTTTCATAAGCGTGACCAATTTCATTTATAAAGTTTTGCTTTCTACCTTCATCTTCAGATAAAAAATCTGCTAAGTTTACACTTGGTATTTTATTCATTTTTGTAGTTTTTTGTTAAAAACAGTTTATAAAGTTACTAAAAAAACAGTAATTAATAAATTGAGTTTATTTTTTTGAAAACGGTATTAAATAGCTTAATGTATAATTAAAGCCAAAACCGGTATTACTTTCGAATATTCTGTTAAATCCTGGAGCAAATAAAGTTTTAAAATCTTCAGGATCTTTAACACTCATTAAAACCTTGTAAGAAACACTAAAACTAATATAAAAGTTTTTAAAAGTTTCTGCCTTTATACCCAACATAAATTCTGACCAATGGGCATTTAAATTTGTTGCTGTTATAGCGTTTGTGTTTAATATTGAAGGAAAATAGTTACCACTATCTACATCTGAAACATTTGGAGTATAGTTGTTTAAAGTTTGGTCAAACAAACTGAAACCATATCTGTATCCTACAAAAATTTCATTATTCATATCTAGCCAATTTTTATAAGCATTGTAATTAACACCTAATCTAATATAGTTTCCTTTGGCAGTAGAGTTAGAGTAATCTTCAGAAGAAGTTTCTTCTTCATAACCTACTTCTGCTGCTAGATATAAGTTTTTCTTAATTCTATAATCTCCAACAATTTCAAAACCACTGTAAGTACCATCTATTGCACCTTTTATTGGTTTGCTAATATCTATACCTAAACGTAAACCGTAATTAGTTTTATAGACAATACTATCTTTATTTTTAATTAAAAGAGTATCTTTTTTTTGCTCTTGAGAAAAACCTTCAACAAAAACAAATAGTAAACAAATGCTAATGAAATATTTGTACATGTGCTGTGGTTTGGTCATCTAGATTTGTAATTGTTGTTGGTGTAAAATCTGTTATCCAAGAACTTGTGCTCGAAGAAAATTCTACATTTTTAAATAGTATTTTATAACCACAAGATCTAGAAACATATTCTTCTTCTGTGTTATATTTTATAGTAAATGTTGCAATTTCATTGTTTGCAGTTGCACCACCAGAATCGTTTTTCTTTAAAGTATAAATAGTTTCTTCTGTTAAAGAATTTAAAGGTATAGAAATACTATTTGTTGTTTGATCTGTAAAAAGACTATCTATTTTACCATCTGCAATTATAGAAAAACCTTGTACATTTTTTAAAGTCTCTCTATTTGTATCATCATAAAAATCTATAATTAATTTTGATGTTACAGGGTTTTGTATACAAAAATCGTCTTTTTCGCAAGCGGAAAAAAGAAGGATAAAGAGTAATATAGGAATGAGTTTTTTCACAAATAAATTATAAAAATTAAACTTTTTTATAGGAATTAATCTTCTTCTTCAACTTCTACAATTTTATTAATTGCAGCAGCTAATTTAAAATCTAATTCTGTAACACCATCAGCATCATGTGTTGTTAATGTAATATCTAACGTATTGTAAATATTTGTCCATTCTGGATGATGATTTAATGCTTCGCATTCAAAAGCAATTCTGTTCATTGCAGACATACAATCTTTAAAATTGTCAAATTCAAAATCTGTATGCAATGCATTGTCATAATATTCCCAATCTATAAGGTTTTCTAATTTCTTTTCTATTGCTGTATCTGAAAGTTTTATTGTTTTCAAAGTAATTTGATTTATTTTTTAAATATATAATTATTGAACTAAGTTTTAATTAAAATGCTGTTAAAACAATTATTTATGCTTTTTCAAACAAAACTACAGTTTCTATATGACTTGTATGTGGAAATTGATCTACCAAACTAATTTTCTTCATAAAGTAACCAGCATCTCTTAATAACTCTGTGTCTCTTGCCTGTGTTGCAGGATTACAAGAAACATACACCATTCTATCTGCTTTTAAATTAATTATTTTTTGCAGCGTTTTAGGTGCAATTCCTGCTCTAGCAGGGTCTAAAATAATAGTTTTAATTTTATTCTCGTATTCTGGGTGTGCAGTTAAAAACTTACCAACATCTGCAGCATAAAATTTTAAACCTTCAATATTGTTTCTTTTGGCATTTTTTTCTGCATCTTCTATGGCAGAAGCAACAATGTCTACACCAACTATTTTTGCGTTTTCGCTTTTAGAGGCAACAATTTGTCCTATTGTTCCTGTTCCGCAAAATAAATCCATAACAACAGTATTGTCTACTTTAGATTTATCTTCTAAAACGTATTCTACAACTTTATCGTATAATTTTTCTGCACATTTTGGGTTTGTTTGAAAAAAGCTTTTCATGCTAATTTCAAAATTTAAACCTAAAAGTTCTTCTACAATTTTATCTTTACCATAAACTAAATCTAAACTACCTGCCGTTGCAATGGTTCTATCTCCAGTTTCATCGTTAATTGTATGTAATAAACCGGCTAAACGGTCTCCAAAAATATCTTTTAAGAAGTTGGCAAACTTTTGTAAATCAAAGTTTTCTAATTCTGGAGAAGTAGTTACCAAATTACAAAGTAATTCATCTGTTTTAAAAGATTTTCTAACTACAAAATATCTAAAGAAACCCGTCTTTTTTGGTCCGTGCCAAGGTTCTAAACCAGTATCTATACAATATTGACGAATGTTTTTTAGATTGTCTTCCATTTGTTTATCAAACAAACCAGAATCTTTTTCTAGATTATCTCCCATCCACCAAACTCCACGTCTTTTAAAACCTAAAGTAAACTCGTCTTTATCTGTTTTGTTTACTCTATCGTAACCAATGGCAGAAAAACCATATTCCATTTTATTTCTATAATGAAACACGTTTGGTGAAGTAACAAACTCATCAAATAAATCTTCTATATTTTCTACTTTTCCTATTCTTTTAAATAGTGAAAGTGTACTTTCTTTTTTATATTTATGTTGTAATTCTATAGGTAACTGAATATATGGTGCACCAGGTATGTCTTGATAAGGCACTGCTACTTCATCTTCAGATGGTTCTAAAACATCTATTAACTTAGCTTCTGCGTAGTTTTTACTAGACTTACTTATTTGTGCTTTTACCAACTGACCAGGTAAAGTATTGGGTACAAATATTACAAAGCTACCTTCTTCTGAATGTATTCTTGCAATTCCTTTTCCTCCAAAAGCGTAATCTTCAATTTTTAATTCTAAAACTTGATTCTTTTTTACAAATTTGTTTCGTTCTCTACGTGGCATTTCTTATTATTTTGGGTTGCAAAATTAAGAAAACATATTGATAGTTTTGCGGATATTGAATTTAAGTTTACTGTCTTTGTAGTTTGCAATAAGCGTTAGCGATAGAACGGTTTGTTTAAGCTCTTTTGAGGAACGAAAAAAGCGAGTAGTGAAAGCGCGACCTTTTGGTAACGCACAAATAAATTTATTTCTAATTATTATTTTTATTACTTTTGTCTAACTTCGGGGATGATTTCTTTCCCACGCTGAATTTCTGAAATTTTCAGAAGGATAAAGGTAGAACAGGAATGGTTATTTTTCTCGCTTAGCGAGTTTAATTATTAATTTTTAAGCTTAAAATTATTTAAAATGGCTGTTTTAGACAAATTAACTTCGAAAGAAGCAATTGAATTAGAGAACAAATATGGTGCACACAACTATCATCCACTTCCTGTGGTTTTGAGTAGAGGGGAAGGTGTACATGTTTGGGATGTTGAAGGTAAAAAATATTACGATTTCTTGTCTGCATACTCTGCAGTAAACCAAGGGCATTGTCATCCTAAAATTGTAGATGCAATGACAAATCAAGCAAAAACATTAAGCTTAACTTCTAGAGCTTTTTATAATGATATGCTTGGTAAATATGAGAAATATGCAACTGAGTATTTTGGTTTTGATAAATTATTACCAATGAATACTGGTGCAGAAGCTGTAGAAACTGCACTAAAAATTGCAAGAAAATGGGCGTATGAAGTTAAAGGAATTGATGAAAATAAAGCTGAAATAATTGTTTGTGAAAACAATTTTCACGGTAGAACTACTACAATTATTTCTTTTTCTAATGACCCTGTTGCAAGAAAGAATTTTGGACCTTATACAAAAGGATTCATTAAAATTGAATATGATAATTTACAAGAATTACAAGAAACTTTAGAAAGTAGTAATAATATAGCTGCCTTTTTAGTAGAACCTATACAAGGTGAAGCTGGTGTTTATGTACCTTCTGATGGTTATTTAGCTGCGGCTAAAAAGTTATGTGCAGATCATAATGTATTATTTATTGCAGATGAAGTACAAACTGGTATTGCTAGAACAGGACGTTTATTAGCAACTTGTGGAAACTGTTCTTGCCCAGAGAAAAATTGTTCTGGTACACCAGAAGTTAAACCAGATGTTTTAATTTTAGGAAAAGCACTTTCTGGAGGTGCATATCCTGTTTCTGCTGTATTAGCTAATGATGCTGTTATGAATGTAATTGGACCTGGAAACCATGGTTCTACTTTTGGAGGAAACCCAATTGCTGCTGCTGTAGCAATGGCTGCTTTAGAAGTTGTTGCAGATGAAAAATTAGCAATTAACGCAGATAAATTAGGAGAAATCTTTAGAGCAGAATTAACTGATTTTTGTAAAAACAATCACTTAGTAGAATCTGTAAGAGGTAGAGGATTATTAAACGCAATTTTAATAAACGATTCTGAAGATAGTTCTACTGCTTGGGATATTTGTATAAAACTAAGAGATAATGGTTTGTTAGCAAAACCTACACATGGTAATATTATTCGTTTTGCACCACCTTTAGTGATGACTGAAGAACAATTAATGGATTGTATTTCTATTATTAAAAAGACAATTTCAGAATTCTAGAAATAGGATTTAAAATATTTATAAAGTCACAAATTTTATTATTTGTGGCTTTTTTTTTGTCAAAATTTTAAATTGCCTATTTTTGAATTTCTAACCAACAAAAAAAAGAATACTATGCAAAATGCAATTACAGAATTAGAACAATTAACTTTAACTAGCGCTTCTAAAAGATTTTTAAGAGAAACGGCAAAATGGTCTAAATTCCTTTCAATATTAGGTTTTATACTTATTGGTTTAATGTTTATAGGAAGTTTTTTTATAGGAAGTCTTTATAACAATATGCCACAAGCACAAGGTGTACCTTTTAATATTGGCGGAATTATGACTGGAGTTTATGTAGTTCTTGCTTTAATTTATATTTTTCCTATTTATTATTTATATCAATTTTCTTCTAAAATGAAACAAGCTTTATTGTCTAAAGATGATGAAGTTTTAGCAAAAGCTTTTGAGATGTTAAAGTCTCATTATAAGTTTATTGGAGTTTTTACAATTATTATGCTTTCATTTTATGTTTTAGCTATTATAATTGCAATTATTGGGGCAGCAGCTTCTTTTTAATAAATAAAGTATTTACAATAAAAAAACGGAAGCAATTTTGCTTCCGTTTTTTTTATGATTAGTTTTTCTTAACTGTATCTTTTTTCTTGCCAAACAAACCGCCTAAAACATTTTTAATTTTGTCTTTTGTTTTATCTGTGGTAGTTGTGGTAGTTGTTGTTGAATCTTTTTTAGTTCCGCCAGAAAGTAAATCTTTTAATTTGTCTTTACCTTGGTTTAGTAGACTTTGTTTTTGTTTTTCTACAATGTTTTTCATTAAATCTGCAGTTGCGTTTTTAATGTTTGAAGAAAAATTAGGACTCGAAAAACTACCTGTTAAAGTAGCATTTACAGGTACACTTTTAACTTCTGCAGCGTCTTTTGGTGTTAATTTAGCCAAAGCAGCTGTAACTGTAGAACCTAAATATTTTACAGGAACATCAAAAGTTATGTCATAATTCATAGAATTATCAAAACCATGTTTTCCACCAACTTTAATACCAATATCTTTATAGTTTAAGTTGAAGGGTTTTACTGAAACTTCACCATTATCAAAAGCTAATATGGCTTTTACTTCGTTTAAATTTAGTTTACTTACATCTAAAAAATCTACTTTAGAACCTAATAAACTTAACATCTTAGAATTGTTAGTGTTTAATTTTGTGTTTAACAATTGGCCTAATAAATCTCCAGAAATAGATTTTAAATCTGGCGTCATATCTTCACCTAAATTACCAGAAATTTTTATGGTAGAATTTATTTTACCTTCTATTGTTTTGGCAATAGGAGCAATAGCCTTTAACATATCTAAACTTGTAAAAGAATCTGCAATGTTTAATTCTTTCAAGTTTAAATCCATATTAAAATTAGATTTTTCTCCTTGGGTAGAAACAACTCCATTAAAACCAATATTACCTCCAAAAACATCTGTTGTTAAGTTTTTTAAGCTTACAGTTTCATCTTTAATAAGAACGTTTCCAGAAACATTTGTTAAATTAATATTGTCATAAATTACTTTTTTAGCCTTTGTGTTTAATGTAATGTCTAAAAATGCAGGAATCTTTAAACTAGATTTTTCTGTAGTTTCAACATTAGTTTCACTTTTAGCTAAGAAATCGTCAACTTTAAAAGTATTAGAGTTTAGATTGAAGTTACCTTTTAATTTTTGGTCTTTAAATAAGAAGCCATAAAAATTTTCTAAATTTCCTTGAATTGCTAAATCTGATGCCCCTGTTTTAGCATTAAACTCTTCTAATTTAATAGTATTTGTATTAAAAGTAACCGAAGTTTTATCTATGTAGAAAGGATTTGCAACATCTTCTCCTTTATATTTAAAGTTAGAAACGGTAATATTTCCTTTATTTTTTATGTTTTGATAGTTTCCTTTATCAATAGAATTCATATCAAAATTGGTAGTAACATCTGCTTTAAGAACTCCTTCTAATTCATTTTCTAAAGCCACAGGATACACTTTGCTAATATTGTCTAAATTTATAGTTCCTTTTGCTTTTAGGTTTACAGTTGCATTTTCTGTAAGGTTTGCAATGTTTCCACTTGCGTTAAAAATATCTTTGTCAATTTTAAAAGCAGCGTTATTAATGGCAACATAAGTGTCTTTTATAAAACCAGTTTTATTAACAATATTGGCGTCAATATTGATATTTTCTACCGCTTTTGGTAAATCTGCATATTTAAACATAGCATTTTTAGAAATAAAAGAAATGTCTAAAGTAGGTATCGTAGTTTTAGAAAGTGTTCCTTTTACCACACCTTTTAAATCGAAATTTCCTTCAGTTTTTATTGAATTTAAGTTACCAGAATATTGTTTTGGTAATAAGGCTAATAAATTTTTAAATGATGATGTTGGTGTGTTAAAGGTAATGTCATACAATTGGTTTTCTTCAACTAACTGTATAAAACCGTTAAATTCTAAAGGCAATTGATTAATGTAACCTGTATTTTCTTTAAAACTATATTTAGAATTTTTTAAATCGATTCCTAAAATAGCATCTAGCTTAATGTTTACTTTATTAAGGTAATTTACATTTTCCATATCTAAAGAAACTTTAGCAGTAGATTCTGTGTCTAAATCTAAAATATCTTTTGCAAAGTTTCCTTTACCTACGTGATAAATACTATCTACAAGCAGTTTTATTTGAGAATTTTCATCAAAATAACTAAAAGCTATATTTTCTAATTCGTATTCTTTAATTGCTAAAGACAAAGAGCTTTCTGTACTTTCTGTAGTTGAATTACTTTGTTTTGCAATATCGTAATTACCAAGATTGTCTTTATTAAAAAGAATATTTATTTTACCGTTTTCTGCAGAAATACTATTAATTTCTAGCGTTTCGTTGGCGTTTTTAAAAAGCTCTGTAATTTTTAAATCTAAATTTATTTCTTTAGAATTAAATAAAGTATCTCCTAAAAATGGTTCTTTATTTACAACTGCAATATCATTTACTCTTAAACTTGCCAAAGGAAAATTTCTAAATAAACTTAAGTCTGTATCTTTAAAGGTAACAGTAGCATTTATATTGTTATTAATAGTTTTAGAAACCATTTCTACAATTTTGTCTTTAAACAAAAATGGAATAGCAACTAAAGCAATTAATAAAACTAAAAAAATAGAAACAGCCCATTTAAGTATTTTCTTTCCTAAAGATGATTTCTTTTTTTCTTCTATCATAATTAATATTATTTTATAATGCAAAAATACCTCTTTTACAAGAGGCATCTTAGTTTAAATACTGTTAAAACTAACGCAAATGAGTTTTAACAAATTGTGTAATTGATATTTTAATTATTTAAACATATCCATACCAGGAATATTTGGCATGTTTGTTTTTGCAGCAGCAGCCATTTCGTCTTCGTTAATTTTGGTTGCTTTTGCAATTGCTTTGTTTAATGTTAATATTAGAAAATCTTCTAATTCTTCTGCATCAGATAGTAAAGAGTTGTCTATAGAAATTGCTTTAATCTCTCTGTTTGCAGTTAAAGTTACTTTAATTTTGTTGTCTGCAGAAGCTTCATCAATTAAAACAGAATTTAATCTTGTTTTTGTTTTTTCAACTTCTTGTTGCGCATCTTTTAATTTATTCATCATTCCAGATAAGTCTCCAAACATGTCTATTTTATTTTAAAAATTAAGTTTGTTGCAAATTTAGTAAATTGTTGTGATTTATAAATGAACTAAAAATGAGAAAATTATTTAGTGCAACCATTGTTTTAAGTGTTATTTTTGCAACCGCTTGTAAAAATGAACCCATGAAGAATACAGATGCGAAAGCACCAATTGCAGAGAAACAACCAACCAAATTAGAAAAACACGGAGACGTAAGAATAGATAACTATTTTTGGATGCGTTTGTCTGATGAGCAAAAACTTGCAGAAGTTAAAGATAACCAGACTCAAAAAGTAATTAATTACTTAGATGAAGAAAATACATATCATGATAAAATAACTGAGTTCTCTAAAGGTTTTGATGCCAATTTATTTGAAGAAATGAAGGGCAGAATTAAAGAAGATGATTCTTCTGTGCCTTATAAAGACAATGGGTATTTTTATATAACGCGTTTCGAAAAAGGAATGCAATACCCAATATATAGTAGAAAAAAAGACAATTTAGAAGCAGAAGAACAAATAATGTTTAATGTAAATGAATTGGCTAAAGATTTCGATTATTTTCAATTAGGAGGTTTAAATATTTCTAATGATAATAAATTGGCAGTTTTTGCAACAGATACTGTTAGTAGAAGACAATACTTTCTTAGAGTTAAAAATCTTGAAACTGGCGAAATTTATAAAGATATAATAGAAAATACAACAGGTGGTTCTGTTTGGGCAAACGATAACAAGACTTTTTTTTACACAAAGAAAGATCCACATACATTAAGAAGCGAGAAGATTTTTAGACACGTTTTAGGAACTTCAACTTCTGAAGATGTAGAAGTTTTTCATGAAAAAGATGAAACTTTTGGAACTTACGTTACAAAATCTAAATCAGATAAATATATTATTATAGGTTCTCATAGTACTGTTTCTACAGAAGCACAATATTTAGACGCAAACAATCCAACAGGAGAGTTTACAATGTTGCAAGCTCGTGAAAGAGATTTAGAATACAGTGTTTCTCATTTTGGAGATCATTTTTATTTACTTACAAATAAAGATAACGCTACCAATTTTAAATTGATGAAAACTCCTGTTTCTAAAACAGCAAAAGAAAATTGGGTAGATGTAATTCCTCATAGAGAAGATACGTTATTAGAAGATTTTTCAATATTTAAAGAATATTTAGTTTTAGAAGAACGTGCAAATGGTTTAAACAAAGTACGCATAAAACGTTGGGATAATACTAAAGATTATTACTTGCCTTTTGATGAGGAAACGTATTCTGTAGGTGTTTATTCAAATCCAGATTTTGATACACATGTTATTCGTTATTCTTATAATTCTATGACAACTCCAGCTTCTATCATAGATTTTAATATGAATGATAGTTCTAAAGAAATAAAAAAAGAGCAAGAAGTTTTAGGTGGAAAATTTAAAAAGGAAAACTATATAAGTAAACGTGTTTGGGCAACTGCCAGAGATGGAAAAAAAGTAGCTATTTCTTTAGTTTATCATAAAGATACCAAGTTAGATAAAAACACACCATTGCTTCAATATGCTTATGGTTCTTATGGTTATACAATTCCAGATGGTTTTTCTACTACTCGTTTAAGTTTATTAGACAGAGGTTTTGTCTATGCTTTAGCACATATTCGTGGAAGCGAATATTTAGGTAGAAATTGGTATGAAGATGGTAAAATGTTGAATAAAAAGAACACATTTACAGATTTTATAGATTGTTCTAAATATTTAATAGAAAATAATTATACTTCAGAAAAACATTTATATGCAATGGGAGGTTCTGCTGGTGGTTTGTTAATGGGGGCAATTGTAAATATGAATCCAGAGTTGTATAACGGAATTATTGCTGCTGTACCTTTTGTAGATGTAATTTCTACAATGTTAGACGATTCTATTCCTTTAACTACAGGAGAATATGACGAATGGGGAAACCCTAATGATAAAGAATATTACGATTATATAAAATCTTATTCACCTTACGATCAAGTAGAAGCAAAAGAGTATCCAAATATTTTGGTAACAACAGGTTTTCACGATTCTCAGGTTCAATATTGGGAACCAGCAAAATGGGTTGCAAAATTAAGAGAGTTAAAAACAGATAACAACTTATTATTGTTAAGAACAAATATGGAAGCTGGTCATGGAGGTGCTTCTGGACGTTTTGATGCTTTAAAAGAAACAGCAAAAGATTATACCTTTTTATTGGCTTTAGAAAATAAAATTAATCCGGAATTAATTAAGCCTTAAAATCAATTTTGTATTTCAAAACGAAAATGTACTTTTGCGGTCAGTAAAAAAAGACTATCAAGCGTCATTATAAACGTAATTAAGCAATCTTTTTCCAATAAGATGTTTTCTTTTCTTTCTTATAATGACGTTTTATAATAATGTAGAATGGCAGATAATAACGGAATTAACAATAGTATTTTAGAATTAGTTGGTAATACACCAATAATTAAACTTAATAAAATTACAGAGAACTTAAAAGGTTCTTATTTTGCTAAAGTTGAAGCTTTTAATCCGGGTCACTCTGCAAAAGATAGAATTGCTTTACACATTATAAATGATGCCGAAAAGAAAGGTATTCTTAAAAAAGGCGCAACAATTGTAGAAACTACTTCTGGTAATACAGGTTTTAGTTTGGCTATGATTAGTTTAGTAAAAGGATACAAATGTATTTTAGCAGTTAGCGATAAATCTTCACAAGATAAAATAGATTTACTAAAAACAATGGGAGCAGAAGTGCACGTTTGTCCAGCAAATGTAGCTGCAGATGATCCTAGATCTTATTATGAAGTAGCAAAAACAATTCATAAAAAAACTAAAAACTCTGTTTATATCAATCAATATTTTAATGAATTAAATATTGAAGCACATTATAGAAGTACTGGTCCAGAAATTTGGAAGCAAACAGGAGGTAAAATTACACACTTAGTTGCAGCAAGTGGAACAGGAGGAACTATTTCTGGCGCTGGAAAATATTTAAAAGAACAAAACCCAGAAATAAAAATATTAGGAGTAGATGCTATTGGTTCTGTGCTTAAAAAGTTTCATGAAACTGGTGAGTTTGATACAAATGAAATAAAACCTTACAAGATTGAAGGTTTAGGAAAAACATTAATTCCAACTGCTACAGATTTTGATGTGATAGATGTTTACGAAAAAGTTTCTGATAAAGATGCAGCTTTAGCAGCTAGAGAACTAGTAAAGAAAGAAGGTTTGTTTTGTGGGTACACAAGTGGTGCAGTTGTGCAAGCTACTAAGCAATACGAAGCAATGCATCTTTTTAGTGAAGATAGTTTTGTTGTGGTTATTTTTCCAGATCATGGCTCTAGATATATGAATAAAATTTATAGTGATTCTTGGATGCAAGAGCAAGGTTTTTTAGACTAAAAAAACCTTATTATTCTATATTAATACTCAATTGCATAAACTGTTAAAATTTGCTAACTTTGCAAACTGTAAAAACAGAAGGTAAAATGACGACAGATTTATTTGATAGAATAGTAAAAGATAAAGGTCCATTAGGTAAATGGGCAGATAAAGCAGAAGGATATTACGTGTTCCCTAAATTAGAAGGACCAATTTCTAATAGAATGTCTTTCAACGGAAAAAAAGTAGTTACTTGGAGTATAAATGATTATTTAGGCTTAGCAAATCATCCAGAAGTTTTAAAAGTTGATGGTGAAGCTGCCTTAGAACATGGTATGGCTTACCCAATGGGAGCTAGAATGATGTCTGGTCATACACCTTTACACGAACAATTAGAACAAGAATGTGCAGAATTTGTAGATAAAGAGAAAGCATATTTATTAAATTTTG
Source organism: uncultured Polaribacter sp. (assembly GCA_963975825.1). GTDB lineage: Bacteria > Bacteroidota > Bacteroidia > Flavobacteriales > Flavobacteriaceae > Polaribacter. The sequence goes on along the minus strand of CAXBIR010000036.1, from coordinate 2,636 downwards.
GTTACCAGGGTATTATGTCTGCAATAGACGCTTTGGTTACTAAAAATGATATTATTGTTTATGATATGGACACGCATGCTTGTATTATAGATGGTGTTCGTTTACACTCAGGAAAGCGTTTTGTATATCGTCATAACGATATGGAAAGTTTTGAAAAAAACATTAAACGTGCCGCTAAAATGGCAGAGAAAACTGGTGGAGGAATTTTAGTAATTTCTGAAGGAGTTTTTGGAATGCGTGGAGAACAAGGTCGTTTAAAAGAAATTGTAGCTTTTAAAAAAGAATACAACTTTAGATTATTAGTAGACGATGCTCATGGTTTTGGAACTTTAGGAAAAGACGGTAGAGGAACTGGTTTTGAACAAGGTGTGCAAGATGATATTGATGTTTATTTTGCAACTTTTGCAAAATCTATGGCAGGTATTGGTGCTTTTTTAGCAGGAGACAAAGACGTAATACAGTATTTACAATATAATTTACGTTCTCAAATGTTTGCAAAATCTTTACCAATGGCAATGGTAAAAGGTGCTTTAAAGCGTTTAGATATGATTAGAACAATGCCAGAATTAAAAGAAAAACTGTGGGAAAACACAAGAAATCTTCAGTCTGGTTTACGTAATGCAGGTTTCGATTTAGGAACTACACAAACGTGTATAACTCCTGTGTTTTTAAAAGGAGATATTCCAGAAGCAATGGCAATGGTAAATGATTTAAGAGAAAATCATGGTATTTTCTGTTCTATTGTTGTGTACCCTGTAATTCCTAAAGGATTAATTATTTTAAGATTAATACCAACAGCAACCCATACGCAAGAAGATATAGATGAAACTATAACAGCTTTTTCTGCAATTAGAGAATTGTTAGAAAATGGAACATATAAAAAGATTGCAGCATCTATGATGTAATTTTATTAAATATATAAATTTAAAAAACTGAGCATTTTGCTCAGTTTTTTTTTGTTTTAAAAAGATGAAAATTAAACAAATATTAAGAAAATGAAGAATTTTAATATTTAACAAAATTTTTTGATTGTATCATTTGTTTTAATTCAAATAAATTTATGATATTTGCATATAATAAAAAAGACATGAACTTTATTCAATTACATCATCATCATTTTTACAATTGCAGTCAGGCGATCTAAAAGTGTATTGAATAAAATCAAGATATTTATAAACCCGTTTGAGCAAATCAAACGGGTTTTTTAATTTTAAACCGTATTTGCTCAGGCATCAATTAAAAACAAAAAATGAGTAACTTAAGAATTGCAGTACAGAAATCAGGAAGATTAAATGAAGATTCAATGAGAATCTTAAAAGACATTGGTATTTCTATAGATAATGGAAAAGATCAATTAAAAGCTTCAGCAAGAAACTTTCCTGTAGAAGTTTTTTACCTTAGAAATGGCGATATTCCTCAATATTTAAGAGACGGAGTAGTAGATGCGGCTATTATTGGAGAAAATGTTTTAATAGAAAAAGGAAGCGATTTAGAATTTGTAGAGCGTTTAGGTTTTTCTAAATGTAAAGTATCTATTGCTGTACCAAAAGAATCTAACGCAAATTCATTAAAAGATTTAGCAGGAAAAAGAATTGCAACTTCATACCCAGAAACAGTAAAGAAGTTTTTAAAAGAACAAAATATAGACGCACAATTGCATACAATTAATGGTTCTGTAGAAATTGCACCTAATATTGGTTTAGCAGACGGAATTTGTGATATTGTTTCTAGTGGAAGCACTTTATTCAAAAATGGTTTAAAAGAAATAGAAGTTTTATTTAAGTCTGAAGCAGTTTTAGCAGTTTCACCTCAAATTTCTGATGAAAGAAAAGCTATTTTAGATAAAATTCAATTTAGAATACAATCTGTTTTAAAAGGACAAGACTCTAAATATGTACTTTTAAACGCGCCAAATGATAAATTAGAAGCTATTTTAAGCTTATTACCAGGAATGAGAAGTCCTACAGTTTTACCTTTAGCAGAAAAAGGTTGGAGTTCTGTACACACAGTAATTTCAAAAAATCAGTTTTGGGAAATTATTGACGGATTGAAAGATAATGGAGCAGAAGGAATTTTAGTTTGTCCTATTGAGAAAATGGTACTTTAAAAATGAAAACAATTCTAAATCCACCCAAGCAAGATTGGTCTAAAATTTTAGAAAGACCAACTAAAACAGTAGATGATATTGAAGGTATTGTAAACGAAGTTTTTTCAGACGTTCAGCAAAACGGAGATAAAGCTATTGCAAATTACACTCAAAAATTTGATGGTGTTTTTATTGAAAACAATGTAGTTTCTGAAGAAGAAATTAAAGAAGCAATTACATTAGTTTCAGAAGAATTAAAGCAAGCAATTTCTGTAGCTAAAGAAAATATAACTGTTTTTCATACAGCACAAAAAACAGAAAAAGTATTTGTAGAAACTACAAACGGAGTAGAATGTTGGCAGGAAAAAAGACCAATTCAAAAAGTTGGGTTATACATTCCTGGAGGAACAGCACCACTTTTTTCTACAGTATTAATGTTGGCAATTCCTGCAAACATTGCAGGATGTAAAGAGATTGTTTTATGTTCGCCACCAGATAAAGAAGGTAAAATAAACCCAGCAATTTTGTACGCTGCAAATTTATGCGGAGT
>CAXBIR010000035.1:0-27598 GCA_963975825.1 uncultured Polaribacter sp. | reverse complement strand
AGAAATTCATGGTCATCCACCAATAGAAGAATAAAATATAATTAAAAGCTCTGAATTTTCAGAGCTTTTTTATTTTACATACTATTTAAGTTTTTATACCCTTTTTAGACAGAATAAAATGTTTAAAAAGGGCTTTTTATTTTTATTTTCACCTAAAAATATTTTTATAACACTCTCTATAGTCTGTTTTTAAAGGGAAAAATCATTAAATAAAAAAAAGTGATTTTTTTTTCACTTTTGTTTTTTGTATTGAAAAATAATTTACTTTTGATTAACTTATTTAAGTAAAATGTTTAGTTTTTCTTATTTCGGAAATAATTTTCAGTCGGAGAATGAAAGTTATATAGCATTTTGGAAATGCAACGAAAAAATTAAGGTCTCTCCGTTTTCAATTCTTCCAGAATTGCAGCTTTTCTCAAAGTTGCATGTTGTTTACTTGCAAATATTACAGTGATAATCACCTTTATACAAGGTTATAATTTCTATTCTAAAACATTTATTTGTTTCTAGTTTAGACAGATTTATCATACAATTAATTTAAAAATAAAAGTGAACACAAAATATATAGATTTAATCGAGCAAACGTTCGATTTCCCGCAAGAAGAATTTAAAACAGAAAACAATAAATTATTTTGGCACGGAATTAATTTAATGGAATTAACAGCTAAATATGGCGCTCCGTTAAAATTTACGTACTTACCAAAAATTTCTGAAAATATAAATAAAGCCAAAGATTGGTTTAAAAACAGTATGGAAAAACATGATTATAAAGGTAAATACTTTTATAGTTACTGTACAAAAAGCTCTCATTTTAAACACATCTTAAATGAGGCTTTAAAAAATGATATTCATATAGAAACTTCTTCTGCTTTTGATATTGATATTGTAAATAATTTAAAGAAAGAAGGCAAAATAAAAGACAATACGTTTGTTATTTGTAACGGATTTAAACGCGACCAATACATTAAAAATATTGGAGGTTTAATTAATTCTGGGCACAAAAACGTAATTCCTATTATAGATAATTATGAAGAAATTTCTTTACTTCAAAAAGAAACTACTAAACCTTTTAAAGTAGGAATTAGAATTGCTTCTGAAGAAGAGCCAAAATTTGAGTTTTATACTTCTAGATTAGGTATTGGTTATAAAAATATTGTTTCTTTTTATGAGCGTGAAATAGCTACTAATGAGCAAGTAGATTTAAAAATGTTGCATTTTTTTATTAATACTGGTATTAAAGACAATGCTTATTATTGGAACGAATTAATGAAATGTTTAAACGTTTATATCAATCTTAAAAAAGTGTGTCCTACTTTAGATAGTTTAAACATTGGAGGTGGTTTTCCTATAAAAAACTCACTTGCTTTTGAGTATGATTATCAATATATGATTGATGAAATTATCAATCAAATAAAACAAGCTTGTGATGAAGCAGAAGTAGATGTACCAAATATTTTCACTGAATTTGGAAGTTTTACTGTTGGAGAATCTGGAGCAGCAATTTACGAAATATTGTATCAGAAAAAACAAAATGATAGAGAGCGTTGGAATATGATAAACTCTTCATTTATAACAACTTTACCAGATTCTTGGGCAATTAACAAACGTTTTATAATGTTGCCATTAAATAAATGGAACAAACAATATGAACGTGTTTTATTAGGTGGTTTAACTTGTGATAGTGATGACTATTACAATTCTGAACAACACATAAACGGAATTTATTTACCAGTTTATGAGAAGAATAATCCGTTATACATTGGTTTTTTTAATACAGGTGCGTATCAAGAATCTATTGGTGGTTTTGGAGGTTTACAACATTGTTTAATTCCACATCCAAAACAATTGTTAATCGATAGAGATGAAGAAGGAAATTTAACTTTCGAAATTTTTAAAGAACAACAAAAAAGTAGTGAACTACTTTCAATATTAGGATATTAAAACAAAAAATAAATAAAAAATAGTGTTTTTAAACACAACATATAAAATGAATACAAATAAAACTTATGCAGGAATTCCTCAAGAATTTGGAAACCTATCAACATCAAAAATTGTAATTATTCCTGTTCCTTATGACGGAACAAGTACATGGCAAAAAGGAGCAGATAAAGGCCCACAAGCTTTTTTAGATGCTTCTGAAAACATGGAATTATATGATATTGAAACAGATTCTGAAGTTTACAAAGAAGGTGTTTTTCTTGCTGAAGCTGTAACAGAAAATTCTTCTCCAGAAGCAATGGTAGAAGAAGTACATCTAGCAACTAAAAAATACATTAACAGAAATAAATTTGTTACGGTTTTCGGTGGAGAACATTCTGTTTCTATTGGTACAATTAGAGCTTTTAATGAATGTTTTAGCGATTTAACAGTTTTACATATTGATGCGCATGCAGATTTACGTAAAGAATATGAAGGATCTACTTGCAACCATGCTTGTGCTGTTTATGAAGCAAATCAAAATACAAATTTGGTACAAGTTGGTATTAGAAGTATGGATATTTCAGAGAAAAGAAATATGAATTTAGATAAGGTTTTCTTTGCACACGATATGGCTGTAAATGAAGATTGGATGGACGATGTTATAGACCAATTAAGTACAAATGTGTTTATTACGTTTGATTTAGATGCTTTAGATCCATCTATTATGCCATCTACAGGAACACCAGAACCTGGAGGTTTGTTTTATTATGAAACTCTAGAATTTTTAAAATCTGTATTTGAACAAAAAAATGTTGTAGGTTTTGATATGGTAGAATTATGCCCTAATAAAGATGAAAAATCTTCGGACTTTTTAGCTGCTAAATTATTCTACAAAATGTTAAGTTATAAGTTTGCTTCTAAAGAAGATTCTTATGATAATGGTGATGAAAATAAAAAAGAAAACTCTTTTAGCAAATTAGCTAAATTTAAAAATGACGAAGATGAATACTAATCAAAAACCAATTTCAGAATTTATAGAAAAATACTTTTTACACTTTAATGCTGCTTCTTTAGTAGATGCTGCAAAAGGATATGAAGATCAGTTAAATAAAGGAAGTAAAATGTTAGTTTCTTTAGCTGGAGCAATGAGTACAGCAGAGTTAGGTAAGATTTTTGCAGAAATGATTCGTCAAGATAAAGTACATGTTATTTCTTGTACAGGTGCAAATTTAGAAGAAGATGTAATGAATTTAGTTGCACATTCTCACTACAAAAGAGTTCCTAATTACAGAGATTTAACACCACAAGATGAGTGGGATTTATTAGAAAAAGGTTTAAACAGAGTTACAGATACTTGTATACCAGAAGAAGAAGCTTTTAGAAGAATACAAGAGCATATTGTAAAAATATGGAAAGATGCTGAAGAAAATGGAGAACGTTTTTTACCTCATGAATACATGTACAAATTATTACTTTCTGGTGTATTAGAACAGTATTATGAGATAGATATTAAAGATTCTTGGATGTATGCTGCTGCAGAAAAAAACTTACCAATTATTTGTCCTGGTTGGGAAGATTCTACAATGGGAAATATTTTTGCATCTTATGTAATGAAAGGTGAATTAAAAGCTTCTACAGTAAAATCTGGAATTGAATATATGACGTTTCTTGCAGATTGGTATACAGAAAATTCTAATAACGGAATTGGTTTCTTTCAAATAGGAGGAGGGATTGCAGGAGATTTCCCAATCTGTGTTGTACCAATGTTGTACCAAGATATGGAGAGAACAGATACGCCATTTTGGAGCTATTTCTGTCAGATTTCTGACTCTACAACAAGTTATGGTTCTTATTCTGGTGCAGTACCAAATGAAAAAATTACTTGGGGTAAATTAGATATAAATACGCCAAAGTTTATTATAGAAAGTGACGCAACTATTGTAGCGCCATTAATATTTGCTTATTTATTAGAAATGTAATTATTATGAACAGAGTAATTGTAGACTATGCAAAACTTACTACAGACATTTTAGATATGTTGGTAGAAAAATATCCTGATGGATATGATTATTCAGACATTATTTCCTTCAAAAATGCAAAAGGAGAAAACATAAAAGCTGTAGAAGCTAGAACAGAAACTACTATTTATTTAGTAAAAATAAGTTCTAAATTAGAGCAAACTATGGAAGATTACGCAGAAGATGAAGACTCTTTTGATGAAGATTTAAATCTAGATGATTTAGAAGGTGAAATATAATTAAAACAAAAAGAGCTCCTAATTTAGGAGCTCTTTTAATTTATATACTTTTAATTATTTCTTTCGTAACTCAAAAATATCTTTTCTTCTATCTTTTAAGTTTCTAACAGAACCAAACTTATTTAAATCTTTTAGTAAATCTAAATCTACATCAGCAATTAATATCATTTCTGTGTTTGTTGTTGCTTCTGCTTTTATTCCATTTGCAGGAAAAGAAAAATCACAAGGAGTAAAAACCATAGATTGTGCGTACTGAATATCCATATTATTTACTTTTGGTAAATTACCAACACTTCCAGCAATAGCAACATAACATTCATTTTCTATAGCTCTTGCTTGTGCACAATGGCGTACTCTAGAGTATCCGTTTTGAGTATCTGTTAAAAACGGAATAAATAAAATATCCATTCCTTCATCTGCCAATAATCTACTTAATTCAGGAAACTCAGAATCATAACAAATTAAAACACCAATTTTACCACAATCTGTATCAAATGTTTTTAATTGATTACCACCTTGTAAGCCCCAAACTCTGGCTTCATTTGGTGTTACATGTAATTTTTCATAACGTTCTACAGTACCATCTCTTTTACAGATATAACCTACGTTATAAAGTAATTCGTCTTTAATTTCTGGCATACTACCAGTAATAATATTTATGTTGTAGCTAATAGCAAGTTCAGAAAACCTTTGCACAACCTCTGGCGTAAATTTTGCCAATTCTCTAATTGCCTGCGATTCTGGTAAATGGTTATAAGCTGCCATTAAAGGCGCATTAAAAAACTCTGGAAATAGAGCAAAATCTGAACGATATGCAGAAACAGAATCCACAAAAAACTCTGCTTGCTCCATTAATTCATCTAAATCTTTGTACAAACGCATTTGCCATTGTATTAAACCTAAACGAATAACTTTTTTATTGCTAGCAGCTTTTTTAGACTTTTTCTCGTAATAAATATTATCCCATTCTAATAAAACAGCAAATTCGCCCGAGTTTTCATCACCTTCTAAATAACCTTTTAAGATTTTCGAAGGATGAAAATCATTAGAAATCTGAAAATTTAAAACAGGATCATGAATTTCTTTACGTTTTACTTTTTCTATATATTCTTTTGGTGATAAATTAGCGGCATATTTATGGTAATTAGGAATTCTACCACCAAAAGCAATTCCTCTTAAGTTTAATTTTTCAGTAAGTTCTTTTCTGTAATCATACAATCTTCTTCCTAAACGTAAACCTCTGTATTCAGATTTAATAAATACATCAATTCCGTATAAAATATCTCCATCTTCATCATGGGTATCAAAAGTAAAAGCACCTGTAATTTCTCTATAGGTGTGCTGATCGTCAAAACTATCATAATCTAAAATAATAGAGAGTGCACAACCAGCCAATTCTCCATTAATTTTAATTACAACTTGTCCTTCAGGGAATTTGTCTATTAAAGACTTAATTTGATCTTCTTTCCAGTAAGAATCTGGCATACTAGAATATGCCTCAATCATTGCTTCTTTTAACTGTTTGTAGTCATTTAATGTTAAATAATGAAGCTCAATGTTTTCTATATTTTGTATCATTTTAATTGTAATGGTTTTTTAAAATAGACCATTTTATAATAACAAAATTAGATAAAAAAACAATTAGTTTTCAAAAATAAAAAAATATTTACAAGTCTCTTTTTTTGTAGCAAATTGTAAAGTGAATTAAAATAGTTATTCAGTTTTTATTAAATTAAAAAACTGATAATCATTAATATAAGTTAATTTATTAAAACAGCTATTCATCTTCTATTATAGAATTATTGTAACGCTCAGTTGCTTTTTTAAGACTTTCAGAAAGTGATTTTAACCAACTAATATGATTTGAAATTAAATAGGCTTCTTGCAAGCCATGTAGCGTTTCTGTATCTATTTCAGTGTTTCCTTTTTCAATATTTTTATCACGTAAATTAGATAATTCTTGGTAAGTGTTTAATAGTTTATGTTCTGCTTTATTAACAACTTCTTCAATAAATTCTTTTTCAGTTTCTGAAGCTTCTAAATTATTGCAAGAAATTTGTAAAGAGTTTGTAATCTTATTAATTAATAAGTTAAACTCTTCTGAAGGCGCTGTGGTTTTATGGTTAATTATAAAGTTACCAATAGATGCAATTGCAGAAACCATTGTTTGGTTTAAAGTTACTATTTCATAAATTAATTGAAATTCTTTTTGTTTAGATTTTGGATCTTGAGTTAACCTCTGAAATGATGCATTTAAATTACTTACTGCTAAAAAAGTTTCTTTTCTGGCTAAATTATAAGACAGTTTACTTACTGTAGGATCTTTATATAATTCTTGAGTAGCCAAAAGATATTTTTTATTCATCTTTAAAGCATTTAGTATTATTTTTTTTAAATTGTTTACTTCCCAACTTGGTAAAATTAAATAGTTTGCAACTACAGCAATAATAGAACCAATAATGGTGTCTAAAACTCTGTATTGTATTACTTCAAAAGCATTAGGGTTTATTAAAGAATACACAAAAATAATACTGATGGTTACTAATGCAGCTGCAGATTTATAGTTTTGCTGAATTAATGAAAAAGCAAATATTAATGATATGTATGCCAATACAGCATAAACAATAACGTTTTGTGTAACAAGTACAATACCAACAGCAATTAAAGCACCAATAAGTGTACCTAGAATACGATCTTTAGACCTTTCTTTTGTTAAACCATAACTAGGTCTCATAATTACAATTACAGTAAGTAAAATCCAATAAGTATTTTGTATTTCTAGAAAATAACCTAATAGATAAGCAACTAAAAGAGCAATTGTTAAACGAACTGAATGCCTAAAAATGGTTGATTTTAAACTAAAATTTTGAAAGAGAACATTTAATCTATATTCTTGAAGTGTTAAAAACTGACTAGAATCCTCTCTTTTTAAAGATACTTTAGAAGCATCTTGTACATTAGCCATTACGCGTCTAATAATTCTAATTTCTTCTAATAGTTGTTCTTGGTAATCGTATAGGTTTTTTAAAACCAATGCACCTTCTCTGGCTTCTGGTAGCTTTATAACAGCTACATAATTTGTAATAGACTCATTAGCTTTTGTTAACGCATTTAATAAAATATCTTTATTTGGTATTTTTGTGTTTTGAATTAATAATTCTGATAAAAGTATAAGATGATTTCCCATAATTTTATTCAACTTTTTAGAAGCTCTTAAGAATTCTTTACGTTCACCAAAGATTCCATCAATCATCTTATAATCTAGATGTTTGGCTTCTATTAATTCAAAAATTTTAATTGAAGAAACAAAAATTAAAAGTTGTTTTTCTTCATAACGAGACCTTCCAGAACGTTTACGAGCTGTAAGTAAAACTTCTCTAAGCGTTTCATGTTTTTCGTTAATTAAATTCTGAAGAACAAATGTTTCTTTTAGAATTTCATCTCTTTTGGTTTTCTTAGTTAGTAGTTTTGCTCGTAACTTTAAGTATTTTCCAATAAGTAATAAAGAATCTGATAATAATTGATTTTGATCTTTCTTAGGAGCCAATTTCTGAAAAATTATAGAAACGACTAAATACCAAAGTCCACCAATACCCATTAATCCAACTTGAATTAGAATATCTGTTGTAGTTTCTTTCTGAATAGCAAAAGCTAAAACCATTGCCAGTAAACCAGAAAAAGAGACTAAAGAAGCTCTAAAACCGTAAACTGAAATAAGTGAAATAAAGAAAGAAATAATTACAAGAACTATTAATAAAATAGGTAAAAAGGGTTTAGCAAATAATATAACTGCTGTAATTAACATTGTTAAACCAATACTAATTAATATGGCATTAACCTTGCGTTTTATACTCCCAGGAACATCTCCAGGAGAATTTAAAAAAGATCCAACAACAACAGCAGGTGCAAATTCAAAATAACCCAAAAAGTAGAGTAGTGCAAAAGGAACAGCAATTGCTGCACCAATTCTAATTCCTCTATCAAAATTAGAACTTTTAAGAAATAATTCTATTTGTTTTATTTTCTCTTTCAATTTTATGGTAAAATTTTGCTGTTGCGTTTTATTAATAATTTATGAAAAAATAAAGCCTCATTTTTATTCGTAAAAATGAGGCTTTAATTATGTTGTAAAAAAATCTATTTCTTTAATATAGAAATTATTTAGCAGGTAAAACTTTACCAACACATTCACCAAAACCTATACGAACATTATCATTTTTACAATGTGCACGCATAATAACAGTATCGTTATCGTTAATAAATTTACGAGTAGTTCCGTCTTTTAAAGTAATAGGGTTTTGTCCTCGCCAAGTTAACTCTAGCATAGAACCAAAACTATCTTTTGTTGGTCCAGAAATTGTACCAGAACCCATCATATCTCCAGCTTCAACAGGACAACCATTTACTGTATGGTGTGCCAATTGTTGCGCCATTGTCCAATACATATATTTAAAGTTAGAATTTGCAACTACAGTTTCTTCACCATCTTCTGGTTGTATACCAACTTGCAATTTAATATCATAACTTCCTTTTCCTGTCTGTTTTAAATAAGGTAAAGGCTCGTGTACTTGTTTTGGGTTGTCTGTTCTAAATGGCTCTAAAGCATCTAAAGTTACAATCCAAGGAGAAATTGTTGAAGCGAAGTTTTTTCCCAAAAACGGACCTAAAGGAACATATTCCCAGGCTTGAATATCTCTTGCAGACCAATCATTAAACTGTACCAATCCAAAAATATATTCTTCAGCTTCTTCAATAGGAATTCTGTCTCCTAAAACATTTGCATCTGTAGTAATAAAAGCCATTTCTAATTCAAAATCTATTAATTTTGAAGGTCCAAAATTTGGTGTATTACTTCCTTCAGAAGGTTTCGTTTGCCCTAATGGTCTTCTAATTGGTGTACCAGAAGGTATTATAGATGAACTTCTACCATGATAACCAATTGGTATGTGTAACCAGTTTGGTAATAATGCATTTTCTGGATCTCTAAATAAAGAACCTACATTTGTTGCATGTTCTTTACTTGCGTAAAAATCTGTATAATCTCCTACAGAAACAGGTAAAAGCATTTCAACTTCATCCATTCTAAAGATAATTTTATCTTTATGGTCTGCATTATCTCGTAAAGAACCATTTGTAACATCAAAAACTTCAGCAATTCTATTTCTTACTAAACGCCAAGTTTTTCTACCATCTGCAATAAAATCATTTAAATTATCTTGTAAAAAAATATCGTCTGTTAAAGGTATTCCTTCAAAATAACCTAATTGATGAAAAGCGCCTAAATCTATGGCAAAATCACCAATTCTACTTCCAATTGTAATAATATCATCTCTCGTAATAAAAACACCAAATGGAATATTTTGTATTGGAAAATCTGAATTTTCTTCTACTTTTAACCATGATTTTCTATTTGGATTATTTGCTGTTATGATCATTCTTTAAAATCTTTATTTTGTTCAAAGCTATGCAATTTTTTCTCATTTTTAAAATGAAATTTAACGAATAACTTATTTTTAACACAGCTTTTTTTTGAATTATTTAATTCTTAATAAGTTGTTGAAAATATACGAAAAAGTTTTTTAAAACGAGTCTGTTTTTTGTTACATTTGATTCTTATTCAAAACAATAACAATGCAATTAGACAATCAAATTTTTGACCTTATCCAGGAAGAAAAAGAAAGACAATTAAATGGTTTGGAATTAATCGCTTCAGAAAACTTTGTAAGCGACCAAGTTATGCAAGCCCAAGGTTCTATTTTAACTAATAAATATGCTGAAGGATATCCTGGAAAGAGATATTATGGAGGTTGTGAAATTGTTGATGTTGTAGAGCAAATAGCAATAGATAGAGCTAAAGAATTATTTGGTGCAGAATATGTAAACGTTCAGCCACATTCTGGTTCTCAGGCAAATACTGCTGTTTTTGCAGCTTGTTTAAAGCCAGGAGATACAATTTTAGGATTCGATTTATCTCATGGAGGCCATTTAACTCATGGTTCTTCTGTAAATTTTTCTGGTAAATTATACAACCCAACTTTTTACGGTGTAGATAAAGAAACTGGTGTTTTAAATTATGATAAGATTCAGGAAGTTGCAACAAAAGAACAGCCAAAACTAATTATTGCTGGTGCTTCTGCATATTCTAGAGATATAGATTTTGAACGTTTTAGAGTAATTGCAGATAGTGTTGGTGCTATTTTAATGGCAGATATTTCTCATCCTGCTGGTTTAATTGCTAAAGGAATTTTAAATGATCCTTTACCTCATTGTCATATTGTAACAACTACAACTCACAAAACTTTACGTGGACCAAGAGGTGGTATGATTATGATTGGTAAAGATTTTGACAATCCTTTTGGAGAAACTTTAAAAAGTGGAAAACCTAAAAAGATGTCTACTTTATTAAACTCTGCTGTTTTTCCTGGAAACCAAGGTGGGCCATTAGAGCATGTTATTGCTGCAAAAGCGGTTGCTTTTGGTGAAGCTTTAACTGATGAGTTTTTAGAATATCAAATTCAAGTTAAAGAAAATGCTGCTGCAATGGCTAAAGAATTTGTAGCAAAAGGATATGATATTATTTCTGGTGGTACAGATAACCACTGTATGTTAATAGATTTACGTAATAAAAATATTTCTGGTAAAGATGCAGAAATTGCTTTAGGTAAAGCAGATATTACAGTAAATAAAAATATGGTTCCTTTTGATGATAAATCTCCATTTGTAACTTCAGGAATTAGAATTGGAACGCCTGCAATTACCACTCGTGGTTTAAAAGTAGAAGATATGAAAGCTGTTGTAGACTTTATTGATGAAGCTTTACAAAATGCAGAAAATGAAGAAGCTTTGCATGAAATAGGAGATCGTGTTTCTGATATGATGAGTGCTAGAAGATTATTTGTAATGTAAAAAACAATCTTTATAAAGAAGATATAATTTATATAAATAAAAAAGCATCAAGATTTATCTTGATGCTTTTTTTATATTTTTCATTTAAAAGTTACTTACCAACTTTTAACTTCTTTTTCGATGCTTTCACGAGTTTCCCCATACTTTTCTTGAATTTCTCCAACTAATTTATCAAAAGATCCTTCAGTTTCGGTAGATTTATCATTTGTAATGCTACCAAACTTTTCTTTAAATTCTCCTTTAATCTGTTTCCACTTACCTTCGTTTGTATCTGTGTTCATAATATATTTTTTTTTATGTACTAAAAATGTACTTGTTAATAATACTACAAATTTAAAAGGTTTACATATAATGGATTAGTTGTATCAATAAAAATACGGACTCATTTGATAAGCCTTATTTGTTTTCTGAATTCTGAATCTTATCTGCAATTTTACCTGCATCATCTGTAGCACTTTGTATTTGATCTTTTAGCTTGTCTTTATCTTCACCTTGTAATCGGTTTTTACTACTATCATTATCTCTAAAACCTTTTTTTACAGTTCCTTTTAAAGGGTGTAAACCTCTTTCTGGTACATCACCAGAATTTCCTTTTGTTACATTTTCGGCACTAGCTCTTTCTTTATTAGACATCTTTTATATTTTTAAGTTTATAATTACTTCGAAAATAAAAATTATTAAAAAATTAGATTAACTAATAAGAATTAATGAATAACTCAAAAGCATTTAGTTTTCTTCTTTTGCTCTTTCTACTATATTTTCTGGTAAAGATTTTTTAGCTTTTGCACCCATTTTCTTTAACTTTTCTACACTTGTTATAATATTTCCTCTTCCTTCAACCAATTTATTCATGGCATTAGAATATTCTTTTTTACTGTCGTCTATTCTTTTTCCTATTCCTATTAAATCTCCTAATAGTCCTTGAAATTTGTCATATAAAGCACCAGCTTGTCTAGCTATTTCTAAAGCGTTTTTTTGCTGTTTTTCATTATTCCACATTGTGTCTATTGTGCGTAAAGTTGCTAATAGAGTAGAAGGAGTAACAATTACAATATTTTTTTCGAAAGCTTTGTTGTACAAATAGGTGTCAGAATTTAAAGCAACCGCAAAAGCAGGTTCTATTGGTATAAATAGTAAAACAAAATCTGGCGATTCTATTTTGTAGATATCTTCATACTTCTTTGCACTTAATTGCTCTACATGTCTTTTTAAAGAAGCTACATGTTCTTTTAAGTAACGTTCTCTTAAAACTTCGTCTTCTTCATTAATATATTGTTCATAAGCAACTAAAGAAACTTTAGCATCTACAATCATTTTTTTATTGTCTGGTAAGTGTATTACTACGTCTGGTAAAACACGTTTTCCTTCATCATTTGTAAAACTTTGTTGTACAAAATATTCTCTATCTTTTTCTAAACCAGATTTTTCTAAAACACGTTCTAATACCAACTCGCCCCAATTACCTTGCATTTTGTTATCGCCTTTTAAGGCTTTGGTAAGGTTTAGGGTTTCTTTACTCATTTGCATGTTTAGTTCTTTTAAACCAAGTATTTGCTGACGTAAAGCTGCATGATAATCGATACTTTCTTTGTGTGTTTTTTCTACTTTATCTTCAAAACCTTTAATTTTTTCTTGTAACGGACTTAAAATGTTTTTAATGTTTTCTTTGTTTTGTTCTGTAAATTTTGATGATTTTTCGTCTAAAATCTTATTAGCTAAGTTTTCAAATTCCTTAGAAAATTTTTCATTTAGCTTTTCTACTTCTCCTTTATTTTCTGCTAATTTTTGTTGCAAATTATCAATTTCAGATTCTTGTCTTATATTAATAGTTAGTAAATTTTCTTTTTCTTGCTGATTATTTTTTAACTCTTTCTGAAATTCTATATAATTATTTTCTACAATTTCTTTAGACTCCTGTAATAAAAGAACACGTTCTTCTAAAGTAGATTTTTCTTTTTCTATAATAGTTTTTTGTTTCTCAAAATTTAGTTTAGAAAGTAGTTTCCCTATAAACAAGCCAATTAAGGCAAAAATAAAGGCAATTAATAAGTAAATAAATATTTCAGTCATCATGTCAATTTAAGTCCTTAAATTTATCACTTTAAAAAATAACAGAAAACCTTTATTATAGGATTTCGAAATAATTAATTAAGATTCTTTTTGAAAACATTATCTAAATTTATTTTATACACTATTTTAGGTTGGAAAATTGAAAACGACTTTCCACAACAACCTAAAAAATATGTTGTTATAGCTGCGCCTCATACAAGTTGGGTAGATTTTCCAATAGCAATTCTTTCTAGAATGGTTTCTGGTACTATGGTTCATTTTATAGGAAAAGGTTCTTTGTTTAAATGGCCTTTTGGTTATTTTTTTAGAGCTTTAGGAGGAACGCCTGTAGATAGAAGTAAAAGTAATAATATGGTAGATGCTGTTATAGATGTTTTTAATTCTAAAGAAGAGTTTAGGTTAGGTATTTCGCCTGAAGGAACAAGAAAAAAAGTAGATAACTGGAAAACAGGTTTTTATTATATAGCCAAAGGAGCCAATGTACCAGTTGTTATGGCTACTTTAGATTTTGAAAATAAAAAGGTAAAAATTTCTGAACCATACTATACAACTGATAATATGGAAGAAGATTTTAAAAATTTTAAGACTTTTTTTAACAATATAAAGGGGAAAAACCCTGAATTATCATAAAATATTACTGTTTAATAAATAAAATTCATTAGATTTGTCTTTGTAAAACAATTTTAATAGAGATTAGGGGCTTTATTATTACACAAGTTTACAAAATAGCATACGCTATGATAATTGTCTCCAGTTTTACTGGAGACTTTTTTTATGCATTTTTTTCTGTAACTTTTTTTACAATTCCAACAATTACTTCTGTAGCTTTTACCATAGACTCTACTGGCACATACTCAAACCGACCATGAAAGTTGTGTCCACCAGCAAAAATATTAGGACAAGGTAAGCCTTTAAATGATAGTTGAGAACCATCTGTTCCTCCTCTAATTGGTTTTATTATCGGTGTAATTCCTATATCTGTCATTACTTCTTCAACTAAATCTACAATATGTTTAACAGGAACAATTTTTTCTTTCATATTAAAATATTGATTTTTAATTTCTACTTCAATTAGATCTTGTTCTAATCTTTCATTAAAATCAAAAGCAATTTTTTGCATTAGATATTTCCTTTTTTCAAATAAATCTAAATCATGATCTCTAATAATATATTCTAAAACAGTTTTTTCAACATTACCATTCATATCATGTAAGTGGAAAAATCCTTCGTAATCTGTAGTTTTTTCTGGTACTTCTTCAGAAGGAAGAGAGCCTATAAATTCATTGGCAATATGCATAGAATTAATCATTTTTCCTTTTGCATAACCAGGGTGCACAATTTTTCCTGTAATTGTTACTACAGCACTTGCTGCATTAAAGTTTTCAAATTCTAATTCTCCAATCTGACTTCCATCCATTGTGTAAGCCCATTCTGCATCAAATTTATTAACATCAAATTTATGTGCACCTTTACCAACTTCTTCATCTGGCGTAAAACAAATTCTAATTTTGCCATGTTTTATTTCAGGATGTTGAATTAGGTATTCCATTGCAGTTACAATTTCTGTAACACCAGCTTTGTCATCTGCTCCTAAAAGAGTTGTACCATCTGTTGTTATTAAAGTTTGTCCTTTATATTGTAGTAAATCATCAAAATAATCTGGAGAAAGAATAATATTTTTTTCTTCATTTAAAATAATATCATTTCCTTGATAATTTTCGACAATTTGAGGCTTAACATCTTTTCCTGTAAAATCTGGACTTGTATCTATATGCGCAACAAAACCAATAGTTGGCACTCTGTGTTCTATATTACTTGGCAAAGTTGCCATAATGTAGCAGTTTTCATCTAAATCTACATCTTGCATTCCAATGTTCTTTAAATCTTCCACTAAAACCTTTGCTAAATTCCATTGTTTTTCTGTGCTAGGAAAAGCAGGATTGTTTGGGTCTGATTCTGTGTCTATGGTTACATATTTTATAAAACGGTCTGTAATATGTTTTTTATCAATCATTTTTAATGTTGTATTTTTATTTTTTCTATTAAAGTAATGGCTTTACAAAGTCTTTCATTTACTAAAGAATCTCCGTAAATTTCTGCTTTAACAACTAAAGATTTCTCTTTATTAATTTTAATGAATAGTTGTAATAATTTATATCTATACTTTTCTTTTTTACCAATAGAAATGGCATAATAACTTGGTTTACCTAGAAAGCTAATCTCTTTGGTTTCTTTCTGAATTAATTTGTTAGATAAATTATCGTGTTCTATTTTTAGCTTAAAAATATCGTTAATTTCTATGGTATTAGGAATGTAATTTACATCTAAAAGAATCGTTTTTGTAAGTTGTTTTGTAGTGTCTGCTCCAAAAATAGATGATTGTATGTTATCGATATACAAACTTGTTTTCCAGTTTTCTGGTAATTCTATAGAAAAGTTGTTTTTTAAATCTTTAGTCTCTTTTAAGTTTGAAAAAAAACTTTCTTTACAATTAAAACTTTCTTTTAATTGCGATTTTTGATTGCAAGAAAAGCATAGGAGAGAAGCTAAAAAAAGAGTTACTATTTGGCTTGTTATTTTACTATAATTCAAGTTTTCCTATTTTATGATGACCGCTTAACCAAGCTGTATTTTTGTCTACAAATTGTATTGCATAATAACTGTCTTTAGATACTTCTTTCCAAGTAATTCCACCATCATTAGAAAAAGAAACACCAGTTTTACTTACTGTAAAAACTTCTTTACCAAATGTATTAGGAACAAATTGTACACAACTTTTATAATTTGGGTTTTGCTTATCTGCAATTAAAGACCAAGTTTTACCTCCATCTTTTGTAATTGCTTTGTTTGCTATGTTTTCTAAGGGTTTAGAATAATCGCCACCAATTGCTATTCCATTTTTTTCATCTGTAAAATCAATAGAATAAATACCTTGTGGTCCATCTCCAGAAATTATAGGTGTTTCAAAAATTTGCCATGTTTTACCATAATTGGTAGATTTTAAAATTCTTGCATCACTACCTCCAGAAGCAATAAAAACAGTACTTCCTATGGTTTTTATATTTGTATTGCTAGCTGCAAAAAATGCTTCTCCTTCTATTATTTCTGGTAAGTTTTCGCACGGAATTTTATTCCAAGTCTCCCCACCATCTTCTGTAATAATTATTGAAGCACATTCTTCTGTAGGATCTCCAACAGCAATTCCGTGTAAATTATCTTCAAAGAAGGTAAGTGCATCGTAAAAAACTTTAGCATCTTCTTCTGTGTATTGTAAAGTTGCTTCACCTTCAGAAATTTTATATAATAAAGCAGGGTTTCCTATTGATAAAGCAAAGTAATCTGAACCATTAAATGCTAAACTTCTAAAATGAGGAATAATAGAATCTTGATAACGAATTTTTAAAGTACTCCAAGTTTCGCCATTGTCTGTTGTAAAACCAACATCTCCATTAGAGCCTGAGTAATAAAGACTATTGTTGTCTACAACTTGTATTGCTCTAATGCTAGAACTGTCTATTTTAAATTCTTTAATGGTAATTTTATCAATATTTCTTGGTTGAAATTCTTGTTTACAAGACATTAATATAAGGAAAGTAAAAATAATACCGATTATTCTTTTCATTTTTGATATTTTTATACGACTAAAGTAAACAAATCATAATAGATAATGAAAAAAGCATTGGTAATTTCTGGTGGTGGAAGCAAAGGAGCATTTGCAGGTGGTGTTGCACAGTACCTTATGAAAAATGAAAATAAAAAATATGATTTGTTTTTAGGAACTTCTACAGGAAGTTTAATGGTGTCTCACTTAGCTTTAGGAATGTTAGATGAATTAAAGGAATTATACACAAACGTTAATCAAGAAACTATTTTTAGCAACAACCCATTTACTATTAAAAAAGTTGCTGGAGAAAAAGTAATAAGCATAAACCATTTAAATACTTTTTGGAATTTCTTAAACGGTAGAAAAACTTTTGGAGAAAGTAAAAATCTACGTTCTCTTATTAAAAGAAATGTTACCAAAGAAATGTATAATAAAATTAAAGAAACGAACAAAGAAGTTGTTGTTACAGTTTCTAATTTAACAGCAAACCAAATAGAGTACAAGTCTATAAACGATTGTTCTTATGAAGATTTTTGTGATTGGATTTGGGGTTCTTGTAATTATGTGCCTTTTATGAGTTTGTTAGAAAAAGACCATTGCCAATATGCAGATGGTGGTTTTGGTTCTTTAATACCAATTAGAGAAGCAATTTTAAGAGGAGCAACAGAAATTGATGCGATTATTTTAGAAACAGAGGTTTCTCAGATAAATAAATTGCCTGCAACAAACCCGTTTTCTTTATTATTTGATGTAATGGATTTTATGTTGGTTCATGTAGAAAGACATAATATTACTATTGGTAAACTTGCAGCTTCTAATAAAGATATAAAATTAAACTTGTATTACACACCCACAGTTTTAACTACTAATTCTCTAGTTTTTGATAAGAAATTAATGAAAAAATGGTGGAAATCTGGTTTCAATTATGCGAAATCTAAAGATGAAGAAAAAATGAGTGAGTTTAGACCAGATGTTCTTACAGATCAAGAAATGGAAGATTCTGCAGAAGAAGCAGAGAACTTGAATATATAATATATAAAGATAAAAAAAAATCCAGCTTTTGCTGGATTTTTTTTGTAAAATACTTTAATTATTTAGTTTCTTAGTTCAGAATACATATTGTTACCAGCTGGTGTTGCTAGTTTAGAGTTGTATATTTCTTCTACCTTAACAAAATTATCTTTCTTAGCAGCTGTTTTAGAACCTGTAGATATATAAGTTAATGTTCTGTCTAACAAAGGGTCTGTACGTTCACCTAGAATACCTAAATTACCAATATTTTCTTCTAAATTAATTCCTGTAAAATTTGTTCCAGGTATAATTCCGTTAGGGTAATTTTTATCGTCTTTATTTTTTATTTCTAAAACTAAAGGTTGCATTGCATAGGTATGTTTTGTATTTAAGTTATCACCGCTTCTTTGTAAATTCTCTGAATCGTATAAAGTTATAGAACCAACTTGTTTACCAACAGTTGTAGAACCTACTACTTTTACATCTATGTGTGCGTCTAAAGCGTTTATAACCAATTCAGATGCTGAAGCAGAACTACCAGACACGATAAAATAAACTCTTTGTAGGTTTAAACTATTTATAGCTTCATCTACAACAACATTGTTATTGTTATCTGTTTTTGTAATTCTTGTAGGAAAATTATTGATAAAATTATCCGCAGAAAAAGCATTTGTAACTTTACTGTTCCAAACTTCTTTAGAATACACTTCGTTAGAAAATTGGCCAGTAACCATAGTTCCTAAAAAACCAGCAGTATTTGTAGATCCACCTCCATTATATCTTAAATCTATTACTAAATCGTCTACAGCTTCTGCTTTAAATGTGTTAAAAGCTGCATTTAAATCTTGGTCATAAGAACTTGCAAATTGGTTATACATTAAATAACCTATTTTTTTTGTACCATCTGTAATAACTTTAGAAACAGCTATTGGGTTTTCTTGTATTTCTGTTTTAATTAGAGAAAAAGTAGTGTTATTTGTTTCAGGGTTTCCTCCATTATAATCTGCAAAACCAACAGAAAGAGAAGTAGCATCACTAAATAGTAAACCTCTAAAGTTACTGTCAGTAAGTTGTGTACCATTAACAGAGTTAAAGTACATTCCTCTAGTTATTCCTAAATTTGCTGCGCTAGAGTTAGGTATAACGTAACGTACATAACCATATATATTGGTAGTGCTATTTGTATATCTAACCAAACCAAATTCCATTCCAGAACTTAAATTAATTCCTTGAAAAGAGTTTTCTAAAGCAATATAATCATCAACAATCCAAGAAAAACGATCTACAACTCCTTGTTGGTTTAATAAACTATTAAAGGTAGCTTCTGGTGAGTCATATTGTCTAAAATGAGTATATAAATCTTCAAAATTATTGAATCTGTTATCAGCTAAATCTGGCACATCTGCTTGCCATAGATAATACAAATTTAATCCTTTCCAAATAAAATAATTTATTTCATCATTTGTGGTAACAATAAATTCTTCAACTTCTTCTGGAATTTGATTGTTAACTTCTTCTTTACTGCATGATGCGGTTAAAACTAGTAAGGATAGTAAACTCGTTAAAAAGTATTTTTTCATATTAATATGTGTTAGGTAAATCTTGTTTAATAAATACACCATTATCAAATTCTCTTTGTGTATCTATAGATTTGTATAAATATATAAAATTATTGGGATTACAAGCAACATTTGTACCAGTATTCCCAGAAGTTACGTATTCTAAAACTCTATCTAATATAGGTTCTGTTCGCTCTCCTAAAACACCTAAGTCTAAAATATCTTCATTAGGACAAATAGAAACATTGGGAATAAAACCGTTTTCATATGTTTGGTCGTCTTTATTAAAGAAACTTAACACTACAGGTTGTAAAGCAACTGTATGAGTTTCATTTCTAAGGGCAAAATCGTAGTCTTCAGAATTGTATAAAGTTATAGAACCTGTATTGTTACCAGCAGTTTCTGTTCCTACAACATGTACATTTATATGAGGTTTTAAGCTATTTATTAATAGTTCTATAGCAGAAGAGCCAGCAAAATTATTTCCATTTAAAATTATGTAAACATCTGTTAGATTTAAATTATTAAAATCTGTTGTAGGGTTTAATTTAGTAGGAAATTTTGTAATTAAAGAATCTGGTTGATTTTCTAAAAACCAAGGTTGAGCCTTTGAATTCCATTCTTCTTTAATAAAAACTTCGTCAGGAAATTGCCCAGTAATTATAGTTGCTAAGTTGGTAATGTTTTTAGCAAAAGTACCACCAGAAATATTGTATCTTAAGTCTAAAATTAATTCGTTAACGTTTTGATTTTTAAAGCTTAAAAATGTATTATTTAAATTATTTATTGAAGTTGAAGATAGGTTGTTGTTGTACACTAAATAACCAATATTATCTGTACCTATCGTAAACGTTTTTTCTAAAAAAGCAGTATCATAGTCGTAGTTTTGTTTTTCTAAAGCAACAATTTTAGCATTTGGTGTAACTGTAGTTCCATCAAAATCTGCCATATTTAAATTGAAAGAATTACTACCATTAATTAATAAATTTAAAAAATTATCTTTTGTTAATTGAACACCATCAACAGCATTAAAAAATTCTCCACGGTTTATAGTTTTTAATGCAGCATTAGAATTTGGTAAAATATGACTTACATAACCTATTACATTTACTGTACTTCCTGGTTCTTCAATAATACCAAATTCCATTCCGTTTAAAAAATCACTTCTTGGTATTATAAG
This sequence comes from uncultured Polaribacter sp., assembly GCA_963975825.1. GTDB lineage: Bacteria > Bacteroidota > Bacteroidia > Flavobacteriales > Flavobacteriaceae > Polaribacter. The sequence continues at coordinate 7,091 of CAXBIR010000035.1, read as the reverse complement.
TTCTAAGTCAGAATAATCTTCTAATAAAGATGATTTTACATCTGTAGAAGTTAAAAGACTAGTAAATAAAGTATTGTAATCTGAAAACCCCGTTAAATAAGCATTTAGTTCTTGATCTGAGCTAAAACGTCTGTCAGATAAGTCTGCAATTTCATCTTGGTGCAAGTAATATGCGTTTAATCCTTTCCAAACAAAATCTTTAACCACTAAATTTTCGGGTAAGGTGTATTCTTTAGAGCATTGCGTAAAAAAAACAGCAATTATTAATATATAACTAGCTTTTAAGAGGTTTTTCATTTATAATAAATAAGTATTGTTTAATAAATCTAACGCAATATAAATAGAAATAGTATTATTTTTATCTTCTTGTGTAACAAAATAAATTATGAGTCGTCGTAAAGATGTAAACCCGATAATATAAATGTAAAAATTAACAGGCTTACAACTAACCAACCTAACCAAAATGAAACAGTCAGACTTTTTAAAAGTTGTTTTACCGTTTAAAGATAAGGTCTTTAGATTAGCAAAAAGATTGTTAGTTTCTACTGAAGAAGCTGAGGATGCTACTCAAGAGCTATATTTTAAATTATGGAAAAGCAAAGAAAAGATTGCCGATTATAAAAATGTTGAAGCATTTGCAATGACAATGACTAAAAATTATTGTTATGACAGATTAAAATCTAAACAAGCAAGTAATTTAACACTAGTACATAGTAATTATAAAGAGAAAGAAACGTCTCTAGATAAGAAGATGGAGTATAGAGATAGTGTAAACCAAGTACACTTATTGATAGAAAAGTTACCAGAGCAACAAAAAATTATTATTCAATTAAGAGATATTGAACAATATGATTTTGAAGAAATCTGTAAAATGGTAGATATGAAACCAACAGCAGTAAGAGTAGCGTTATCTAGAGCAAGAAAAACAATTAGAGAACAATTAATTAAAAAACACAACTATGGAGTTAGCTAGCATAGAAAAATTAGTAGAAAAATACTTAAACGCAGAAACTTCTTTGCAAGAAGAAGCAACCTTAAAAAACTATTTTTTAGAAGGTAATGTAGCACCACACTTGCAAGAATATGAATATTTGTTTAATTATTTTGCTATTGCAAAAGATGAAACGTTTACAAAAACCATAAAGTTAGAACCTAAGAAATCTAAGAAAAGAAACTTAAAATGGTTATCTGTAGCAGCGTCTGTAGTCTTATTATTAAGTGTATTTGTTGGTAAGCATAAATACGACGAAAACCAACAAAGAAAAGAAGCACAAAGAATTTATGCACAAGTAAGTAAAGGTTTAGAGCTATTATCATCTAATTTACAAAAAGGAGAAAATGCTGTTGCAACGTTACATACTTACAAAAACACTGTAAATAAAATATTAAAATAAAACCAAGTAAAAATTAGTAAACCAAGTAAACACAGAAATTATGAAGAAAATTATATTATTAATAGCGTTAGTAGTTACACCAATGGTAGCAAGCGCACAGTCATTATTCGATTCTCTAGAAGATATCGATGGGGTAGATATGGTAGTAGTATCTAAAGATGCTTTCGAACTTTTATCAAAATTTAGTCCAGAAAAATTTAAAGATAGTGAAGAGATGAAAGTCTTTGAAATGGTAAAAGAATTAAAAGAATTTAAAATGTTTTCTACAGATGATAAATCTATAGCAAACAAAATGGAATCTATGGTAAATTCATCTATCAAAAAACAAAACTTAACACAATTAATGCGAATTAAAGAAGATGATTCTCGTATTAAAATCTATGTAAAGACTACAAAAAATAAAGATTTTGTAAGTGAAGTTTTAATGTTTATTAAAGGAATAGATAAGAAAACAAACGGAGCATCTGAAGCAATGATTATTTCTTTAACAGGAAACATAGATATTAATAAAATGTCTGATTTAGCAGATACTTTTACCAAAAAATAATAAGTAAAACAACTTGCAGCGTCAGGTTTTGTAACAAAAACCCTGACGCTACAATTATAAAACTAGACCAATGAAAAAATTAACAACCTTACTTTCTTTAGTATTTTTAGTGCTATTTGCAAGCTCTTGTAAAAATGAACAATCTTTACAAAGTTATTTAGTAGATACAAGTGGTAAAGACGGTTTTTATACAGGAGATTTACCAGTAAGTTCTGTACTTTCTCCTAAAGCAGATGTTTCTGAAGAAGTAAAAGAAACTATAAAAAGTATTAAAAAAATAAACGTTGCATTCTTACCAAAAACAGCAGACAATACTGCAGATTATGAGTTAGAAAAAGGCAAGTTAAAAAATATATTTAAAGATAATAATACTTACAAGAGTCTAATGTCTATGAAGGCAAAAGGAATGAATGTAAAAATTTATTATTCTGGAGATACAGATTCTGTAGATGAAATTATTGCATTTGGTTACGGCGCAGAACAAGGCGTAGGAATTGCAAGATTATTAGGAGAAAACATGAATCCTTCTAAAATTATGGAAACATTAAGTAGCATGAATTTTGATGAAGATAGCTCTTCTTTAAAGCAATTTTCTAAAATGTTTAACAAATAATAAACTACTTTTAGTTAAGAAAAAGCCTCAATTTCGAAAGAAGTTGAGGCTTTTTCCTTTGGTTTTGGTACGTTTTTTGAATTTAACTGCTCATTAACAAGTTCTATCTTCATATTTAGTATTTTTGAAGTCAGAAGAAATTATTATTTATGAAGATTAAAATTTGGATTCTATATATTTTTGTAGCAATAACTACCGTTGGTTTTTCTCAAAACAACTTAATTTATAAAGCAGAAAAAGAAAAAACACACAACTTAATTCACACAAAATTAAAGGTTGACTTTAATTTTGAAGAAAAACAATTAAATGGTGAAGCTTGGGTTACAGCAAAACCTCATTTTTATGCAACTAACACGATTGTTTTAGATGCAAAATCTATGTTAATTCATGAAGTATCATTAAACGGTGCTAAGTTAGATTATGATTATGACGATTATGAAATAACCGTAAAACTTCCTAAGAAATATACCAAAGAAGAAACATTTTCACTATACTTTAAATATACTGCAAGACCAGAAAAAGTAAAAGAGAAGGGTAGTGCAGCAATTACTTCTGCAAAAGGTTTGTATTTTATTAATGCAGATGGCAAAGACAAAAATAAACCTACTCAAATCTGGACACAAGGTGAAACTGAAGGAAGTAGTTGTTGGTTTCCTACAATAGATGCTCCAAATCAAAAAACTACACAAGAAATTTACATTACCGTTCCTAATAAATACATTACACTTTCTAATGGTGCATTGGTAAGCCAAACAAATAATGGTGTAAACCGAACAGATTATTGGAAAATGGATCAAAAACACGCGCCATATTTATTCTTTTTAGGTGTTGGTGAATTTGAAGTAATAAAAGATACTTACAAAAATATTGCGGTAGATTATTATGTAGAAAAAGAGTACGCAAAATATGCCAAAGATATTTTTGGAAACACACCAGAAATGATGCAGTTTTTCTCAGATAAATTGGGTGTAGAATATCCTTGGAACAAATACAGCCAAATTGTAGTTAGAGATTATGTTTCTGGCGCAATGGAAAACACAACAGCAGTGGTACATGGTGAGCAAGCTTACCAAACAGCAGGACAATTAATAGACGAAAATAAACACGAAAACACCATTGCTCATGAGCTTTTTCATCATTGGTTTGGAGATTTAGTAACGTCTGAAAGTTGGGCAAATTTAACTTTAAATGAATCTTTTGCTAATTATAGCGAGTATTTATGGCAAGAACATAAATACGGACTTGAAGCTGCTGAAACGCATATGTTTGAAAACACCAAATTGTATTTTGATGGACAAGAATCTGATAAAAAACTAGTCCGTTTTAATTATCTAGACAAAGAAGACATGTTCGATTTGGTTAGCTACAATAAAGGTGGCGCTATTTTACACATGTTGCGTAACTATGTTGGTGATGAAGCTTTTTTTACAAGTTTAAAAACTTATTTAAACGAATATAAATACCAAGCAGCAGAAGCACACCAATTGCGTTTAGTTTTTGAGAAAGTTACAGGTAAAGATTTAAATTGGTTTTTTAATCAGTGGTATTTTGGTGCAAATCACCCAAAAATAGATATTTCTTATGATTACAACAAGTTAAGAAAAACAGTAACAATAAATGTTCAGCAATTGCAAGCAGAAGATTTTCAATTTCCTTTAACATTAGACATTTTTGAAGGAAATAAAAGAAGAAGAGAAACTGTTTTTATAGAAAATAATGATGCTTCTTTTACATTCAGTTTTAACACACAACCAACATTAATTCAAGTAAATTCAGACGGTGTTTTATTAGCAGAAATAAATGAGAATAAAGTTTTAAGCGATTATATTTTTCAATTAAAAAATGCCAAACATTATGCTCATAGAAGAGAGGCGTTATTAGAAGTTGCTAAAAAACAAGACGATAAAGATGCTTTTAATGCAGTTGTTGGCGCTTTAAATGATGCTTCGTATAAAATTAGAATTTTGGCTTTAGAAAAGATAGATTTAATTAACAAGTTTTCTAAAAAAGATGCAATTAATAAAATTATGCAAGTTGCAAATTCAGACAAGAAAACATTAGTGCAAGCCGCAGCAATAGAAACTTTGGGTAAATTAACAGACCCAGAACTAAAACAAATTTTTGTGAAAGGTTTACAAAGTCAATCTTATGCAGTTTTAGGAAAATCTTTAGTAGCCATGTATTATGTAGATAAAGATTTAGCTTTAAAGAAATCTAAAGAATTACCAGATGAAGTTAGAAAAATTTTAGCAACGCCCTTAACCAAAATATTTATAGAATCTAATGATGAAACAGAATTGCCTTTTATTGCAAAAAGTGTAGTTTCGGGTATGTTTTTATCTGGTAATGGCCCTACAAAAGTTTTGTATGAAAAAGCTTTTAAAATGATTTCTAAAAGTAACAACATGCAAGCTGTACAAAATTTGGTAGAAGATATGGTTACGAAAGGAAACCAGTTTAAGAAATTTAATTTCGATAAAGTGGTTATCAATTTAATGAGAACCATGATACAAGAGCAAGAAAAAAGTAGCAATATCAACAAAGACAGAAACGTTGCAATTGTAAAAGAAGCAATGATGGGCTTATTGTAAGCTTTCATTTTAAAAAAGAGCTTTTATGTTGTATATAGTTACCATTGTTATACTTCTTGTAGTTTTGTTTATAGGTTTAATGCCTAAAAAAAAAGCAACAGTAATTTCTTTAGAAAATGTAGTTGTGCCAGCGCATTGGCACGCTATATTAGAAGAAAATATTTTGTATTATAAAAACTTAACAGCAGAAGAACAACAACTTTTTTGCGCAAAAATGTTTCAGTTTTTAGAAACAAAAAATATAAGAGCAATTCATTTTGAATTAGAAGAATTAGATACCTTATTAATTGCTGCAAGTGCAGTAATTCCTGTTTTTAGATTTCCATCATGGAATTATAATAATTTAACCACGGTTTTAATTTATCCAGATTATTTTGATGACGATTTACAATTTGATTCTGAAGTAGAAGATAGAAATATTGGTGGTTTGGTTGGTACTGGTAGATTCGAAAATCAAATGATTTTATCTAGAAAAGCCTTATACCATGGTTTTAGTAATAAAACCGATAAAGGAAACACAGCAATTCATGAATTTATTCATCTTTTAGACAAATCTGATGGTGTTATAGATGGTATTCCTACTGCTTTACTAGATAAACAATACACAATTCCGTATTTGCAATTGGTGCATAAAAAAATGGAGGAAATTAATAAAGATGCTTCAGATATAAGAAATTATGGCGGAACTTCTGAAATTGAATTTTTAGCAGTTGCAGGAGAATACTTTTTTGAAAGACCAAAGTTGATGAAAAGAAAACATCCAGCATTGTATAAAATGCTAGAAGCTTGTTTTATTAAAGAATAAGGTTGTTTTAATTTTTTCCAAGTTGGTAAAATCTACTAAATGAGTTGGCGTAACTTATTGAGGCTATAGAATTTGTTTTTCTAAATATCTTTTTTCTCAAATTATATTAATTAGATTCTAATTTATTTATAAATAAAAGTTGGATCAAATCTTTAATATCATTTTCAGAATTTAAGCGTATTTTGAATTCGCCCGCTGAATTTAAGCCTTCAAATTGATTAGAAAATTGTTTTGTTATTTCAGGAGTTAATAATTTATTATATTCTTTTTTAATATAAAATAAAAGGTCTGAATCGTTTGTTATAAATGAAAATAAGTTTTTAGTGTTGTGATGTAAATTTAATTGCTTTCTGATTTTACTTGATTTCAATTGGAACTGAACACTCTCTTTTTGACTTTTACTAGAACTTAATTTTAAGTAAAAGTCACTGAAATTATTCATTTGTTGAATAAAATATTCTTTAAGGTTTTTATCTTTCATTATTTTATTAAATATGTTTGTCATTTTTTTAATCTTAATGTAGCTTGTTTATGATTACTTTAAAGATTCATAAATGATAATTAACGAATTTAAACTTTTTCATTCAGAAAAATTAAAAGTAAACAACCAACTTATTAACTCAAAATTTAGTGTTTATAATAAGTAATAGTAAAGTTTATTCTCAACGCAACCATTTTATCATTTCAGGAAAATCATCTTTATTACAAAGATTCATCCATTCTAATAAAGGCAAGCCTATATAGTTTTTGTTACTAAATTGTGTTATTAACCAATTAGCGTCATTTTTATAACCATTTGGGTGAAAAACAACTTCTAAATCTAATTTTAAATGCCTACAAGCAGCATAAGACCAAATAATGGTAGCAATTTCATCTCCATCAGTTGGCCAAGTAGTATCCATTTTAGAAGTACCAATTAATTGTCTTTTATGTTCTTCGGTAGTTGCTATGTGGCCAGCTTCGTGTAGCAAATCTCCTGGGTATTTTAGTTTTTTAGAATCCATTAAAATAGTATTACCTAGCAGACTTAAGCCAGGTAAAAAAGTATTGTTTGGCAATTCTTTTTCAACCACGTTAATGTATATAGATGTTAGGAAATCGATAATTATTTTGGTGGTATTTTTATTCAATTATAGAGTAT
>CAXBIR010000034.1:0-27683 GCA_963975825.1 uncultured Polaribacter sp. | reverse complement strand
GCATCTCCCTTTTAAGGAGAGGGTCCTGGGTTCGAGCCCCAGCCCGGTCACATTTACTTTAAAACTCCATACAATGTATGGAGTTTTTTTTTACATTAATTTCTACTTTTTTTCTTATTTTAGTTTACGCTTTCAATTTTAATTATGGACAATCTAATAATTTTCGATTTTAATTTAAATACAGATCTTTCTAACTGGAAAAATGTTGATGATGTTGTAATGGGAGGATTGTCTAATGGAAACATAAAAATTAATGAAAATGGTCATGGAGAATTTTACGGAAACGTCTCTCTAGAAAATAATGGTGGTTTTTCGTTACTTAGATATCAATCTACTTTTTTAAAACTTAAAGATTACACAGAAGTTTTTTTAAGAGTAAAAGGTGATGGTAAAAAATATCAATTTAGAATTAAAGATGTAGTTTCTAATAAACATTCTTTTGTTTCTTATTTTATTACCAATGGAGAATGGGAAACAATTAAAATAAATCTCTCAGAAATGTACCCTACTTATAGAGGTAGAAAATTAGAGATTAAAAATTTTTCATCAGAAAGTATAGCGGAAATTGCTTTTTTAATTGGGAATAAAACTTCAGAAAACTTTAAATTAGAGATAGACAAAATCTACCTTCAGTAATTATTTAAAAGTTTGTTAAATTACTTTTTTTTGTATCTTTCCAAGGTTAAATAAATAACAATACATGCAAGAAGATATTAAAAATCCTACACCAAATGCTGCCGAAGATTCTAAACAGAATGTTCAAAAAGATGCTAAAGGTTTAGTAGATAGTATTAGAAAATTCTTAATAGAGCTTTTCGATTTTAGAGATGATACAGATCATGAAGCTACAATTGAGGCTATAAAGGCAGATATTCCTTTTAAAGGGGCAACTGCTTGGATTCTTCTTTTTGCTGTTTTTGTGGCTTCTATAGGACTAAATGCAAACTCAACTGCAGTAGTAATTGGAGCAATGTTAATATCTCCTTTAATGGGACCTATTTTAGGTTTAGGGATGTCTTTTGCTTTAAATGATATAAATACCTTTAAAAAGTCTTTAATGAACTTAGGAACCATGATTGGACTAAGTTTGTTTGCTTCATTTTTATTCTTTTATTTTTTTCCTTTAAGTGAAGACAATTCAGAGCTATTAGGAAGAGTTAGTCCAGATATTAGAGATGTTTTAATAGCATTTTTTGGAGGTTTAGCATTAATGGTTGCTAGAACTAAAAAAGGAACTATTGCTTCTGTAATTTTTGGTGTAGCAATTGCAACAGCCTTAATGCCACCTTTGTGTACTGCTGGTTATGGTTTGGCTAAAGGGAATTTTTCTTACTTTTTTGGTGCAATGTATTTATTTACAATTAATACTATATTTATTGCTTTAGCAACATTTTTAGTATTAAAGTTGCTGCGTTTTCCAATGCATAAGTACGCTAATGCAGCTAAAAGAAAAAGATATTCTACAATTGCAACAATTGTTGGTATTGCTGTTATGATTCCTGCAATATTTACTTTTATTACTGTTTTTAAAGAGAATCAGGTTAAAACACAAGTAAATAATTTTATAAAAAATGAAGTTAAAACAATTAAAACTTTTCAATTAATTGATGATTCTTACAGTTTTGAAGATAAAGTTATAAATTTAAATTTCTTTAATGAAGTAAGTGAAGGTGAAGAAAATATTTTAAACAATCAGCTAGCTAATAATCTTAGTTACGATAAAATTAAAGATTTTAAAATAGATATTAAAGGTAGCGATACTAAGAGTTTTGAGCTAATTACCACAGCTTATAAAGAGAAGCGAGAAGAGCTGCAAGAAAGTAAAAACATTATTTCTGGTTTACAAAAACAAATTACCGGTTTAGAAGAAACTATTTCTAGTTTAAATAATAGAATAGAGCAAGATGCTTTAAATAAAAATCAAAAAGTTGTAGCTTTTAGTAGAATTGCAAAAGATGCTAAAATTAGATACGTAGATATTGAAGAGATTGGTTTTGCAAGTGTTTTATCTTCTAAAGATTTTATAAAAATAGATACTATTCCTGTGGCAACTATTAAATGGAATATTAAATTGCCAGATAGTATTGTTAGTCCAAAAGAAAGAGAACTAAGAACTTGGTTACAGAAAGAAATGCAATTAGATACGCTCTTTATTAAAAGAGATAAGTAATAAAAAAAGCTCCTATAAAGGAGCTTTTTTTATGCAATAAAGTTTTTAAACTGTTATTCTCTTTCGTAAAGTTTTACTTCTACGTTTTGGTTAAAAAGATACACTCTTTTGTTTGCCATATTAACGCATTCGTATCTGGTTCTTCTTTTATTTCCTCTTTTGTAGATAACGTCTTTATAGATGAATAAGCCACCAAAAGGTATATCGAATATGAAATTCTTGCCTATTTCTGCAGTGTTTCCTCTTAAAGCTAAAGATAAATTTACATCAGAATCTGTACTTGCTTTTGGGTTTTTTAAGTAGTTTGCTAAATAAGGTAAAATTTCTTTCGGATAAATGCTAGGGTTTAAGAACGGCAACATTAAATGTTGAAAAACAGCTTTCCATTCTTTACCATGAGGTTGTACAACGCCAAATTTTTGATGTGTAACATGATGTGCAATTTCATGAACTAACGTTAATAAAAATTGATATTTGTTTAGATTGTTATTTACTGTTATCTGAAACTTTCCATTGGGCAAACTTCTAAAATCGCCATGTTTTGTTGCACGCTGATTTACTATTACTAAAGTAAAGTTATGTTCATTAATTAGAAATTCTAAAAAAGGAATTGCTTTTTGTGGTATGTAGTCTTGGTAGTTAGAATTCAACTTTTGGCTTGCTTTCTGCTTAGTATATTATGGTGTTGAAGATGAAACCTGTAACACTTTTCCGTTGTAAAATTTATTTCCTGTAGTTGCAAAATTAAATAAATAATCTGCCATTTCTTTAGCAGAAAGAGGTGCTTCATAACCAGGAAAAGCTTCCTCTAACATTTCTGTTTGTACAGCGCCCAATGCTAAAACATTAAAAGCAATTTGTTGTTCTTTATACTCTTCTGCTAATAATTCTGATAGAGTAATAACGGCACCTTTTGCAGATGAATAAGCTGCTAAACCAGGGAATTTCATACTTCCTTGAATTCCTCCCATAGAACTTATAGTAACAACATGACTTCCTTTTTGCATAAAAGGAATCATTAGTTTTGTTATTTCTGCAACAGCAAAAACGTTTATTTTATAAACTTCTAAAAAATCTTCCGAAGATAATTCTGTGAAAGGTTTATTTATTAATTTTCCTGCGTTATTTACTAAAATATCAACTTTTTTCCAATTCTTTTTTATAAAATCTGTTACTTTTTTTAAATCTGAATTATCAGATAAATCAACAGAAATTAAGGTGATATTTTTATGGTTAAAGTCTAATAAAGGTTTTGTATTTCTAGATAAAGCCAAAACTTTATGTCCGTTATTTGCAAACTGTTTTGCAAGTTCAAAACCAATTCCTCTACTTGTTCCTGTAATAACTACGTTTTTCATTCTTTTCATTTAAAGCAAGCAAATTAGGTATTTTTTCATACATTTAAAGATAAATTTTACACAAATGAAGAAATTATTTTTGGTTTTTATATCTGTATTTATGTTACAAACTTCAATGGCACAAACAACATATCTTTTATGTGGAAAGTTATTAGACACAAAGTCTGGAAAAATAGCTACTAAAAAAACCATTATTGTAAAAGAAAATAAAATCTTTAAAATAATGGACGGTTATGTGTCTCCTAAAAGTGCAACTGCAATAACTGTAGACTTAAAAGACAAAGTTGTTATGGCAGGTTTAATAGATTTTCATGTGCATATAGAGCAGGAATTTGATAGAAATACAAGATTAAACAATTATATATTAAATGAAGCTGATGTTGCTTTTAATTCTGTTGGTTTTGCAAAAACTACACTTTTAAATGGTTTTACAACGGTAAGAGATTTAGGAGGAACTGGTGTTAATATTTCTATTAGAAATGCTATTAATGCAGGTAAAATTTCTGGACCCAGAATTTTTACAGCTGGTAAATCTCTAGCAACAACTGGTGGACATGCAGATCCAACAAACGGAAGTAGTAGAAATTTAATAGGAAATCCTGGACCAAAAGAAGGGGTTGTAAATTCTGTTGAAGATGCTAAAAAAGCGGTAAGACAACGTTACAAAAACGGAGCAGATTGTATTAAAATTACTGCAACTGGTGGTGTTTTAAGTGTTGCTAAATCTGGCGACAATCCACAGTTTACTATAGAAGAAATAAAGGCAATTTGCGAAACAGCAAAAGATTACGGTATGCATGTTGCTGCTCATGCTCATGGAGATGAAGGGATGCAAAGAGCTATAATTGGAGGTGTAAAAACCATAGAACATGGTACTTATATGAGTGATGAAACTATGGAGTTAATGAAAAAACACGATGCATATTTGGTACCAACAATTACTGCAGGTAAAGAAGTAGAAGAGAAGGCAAAAATTGCTGGATTTTATCCTGCAATTGTTGTTCCTAAAGCTTTAGCAGTTGGTCCACAGATTCAAGGAACTTTTGCAAAAGCGTATAAAAAAGGTGTTGGAATTGCTTTTGGTACAGATGCAGGTGTTTTTAAACATGGCAATAATGGTAAAGAATTTGGGTTTATGGTAGCAGCAGGAATGCCTGCTATAGAAACCATACAATCTGCAACAATTACAAATGCAAAATTGTTAAATATGGAAAATGAAGTTGGTCAGATTCAAAAAGGTTTTTTTGCAGATATTATAGCTGTAAATGAAGATCCAACAAAAAACATTAACACAATGGAAAATGTAGTTTTTGTGATGAAAAACGGTGTTGTTTACAAGGAAAAATAGCTCTTGAAAAGCGTAACAAAACAAATAGGAAAACCTAGTACTTTAGAATAAATAATAGTTTTTTTATGATTGGTAAAATTAATTTTCGAAGTAATCTATTTGTTTTCGGTATTCCGTTATTAATGTTTCTATTATTGGTAGTTATTACAAAAAGATCTAATCTTGTTTCAGGAATTTCAATATTTGTACTTATAGATTTGCTAATAACAGTTCCTTTTGTCTATTTTTTATTAATTAGGAGTAAAGACATTTCTAATAAAACAATAATTATTGTTGCTTTGGTAGGTTTTTTTATTGCGAGCTCTATTCTTCCAAAAGAAAATCTAAAAATTTATGCATTGCCTTTTGTAGAGGTTTTGGTTCTTTTTTTTGTAATAATAAAAAGTAGGAGTGAACTAAAAAAAGTAAAAGAAAACAAAAATAATTCTTTAGATTTTTATGAGATAGTTCAAAGAATTTGTACGAAAATAATGCCTCAAATTATAGGAAATGTTCTAGCTGCTGAAATTTCTGTTGTTTATTATGGTCTTTTTAATTGGAGGAAGAGAAAGTTAAAAGAAAATGAGTTTTCTTATCATAAAGAAAGCACAGCTAATAGTGTAATTCTGGGTTTTCTATTGGTTATTGCTGTAGAAGCGTTTGTAACACATTCTATGATAAAGGTGGGTAATAGCAAAGGGACATTTATTTTAACGGCCTTAAGTATTTATACCTTTTTACAAGTATTGGCGCTTATAAAATCTTTATCGAGAAGACCCGTTTTTATAGACTTGAAAAAGAAACAAGTAGTTTTAAAATTCGGCATTTTAGCAAATGCAACTATTCCTTTTGAAACAATTAAAGAAATAGAGGTTTCTACGAAAGAGTTTTCAGAAAAATCTCCAATAAAGTACTTTTCCCCGTTAGGAAACTCAGCAGGACATAATGTAATTATTCATTTGAATAAAGATATAAAGTTTGAAAGCTTTTACGGTTTTAAGAAGAAAGCAACCTCTTTGGCTGTTTTTATAGATGCTAAAAACGATTTTGTAAATTTAATTAAAAAAGAAATGATTAATCATTAAAAATAATATGCTGGTAAGCACCAATATCAGGGTTTGTAGTTCTATCAATTCCTAAAAGGTCTAATGTAAAAGGTGTTGTAATTGCTTTGTTTATAGCGCTACTATTATCCCCAATAATAAAATCGCTATTTTGAGTATTTCTAAAATTAGCATTTCCATTTAAAATAATATTACTGTAATTAGTATTATTGGCAAAGTCTAATTCAATTATACCATCAAAAGTATTACTGGTGTCGTTAAATTTAATCATACTATTTTTAATTGCATAATTAAACATACCACCACCATCAACTTTATCAATAAGGAATTCTATATTATTATTTCCTTCAAAAATACAGTTGATAAAATTAGCAGCTTTTAAATCTCTAGTTTCTATAATTTCTTCTCCAACTTCATTATTATATGTAAAAAAGTTATTTATTAAAACAGCAGGTAATTGTCTAATACCGCTATTCCAGTAATTCGCAAAAGTACTGTGGGTAAAGTTATATGTTCCACCAATTGTAGCAGCTAAAGAGGCTTGTCCTGCAGAACCAATAACAACATTGTTTGCTTCTATGTTAGTTTCTCTAGCAAGAATACCAAAGTTAGAGTGGTTGTAAATTTCTGTATTTTCTAGTTTTAAAGTTGGTACTGTACTAGAGCCAATACTATCTATTAAAACACCAATAATTCCGTTTCTAATTTGTGCATGTTTAATTTCATTGTCTTTACTTCCTGCACGCATCCAAATAGTTCCCCATTGTCCAGGAATTTCACTAAAACTATTTTCTAATCTATCTCCTTCAAAAATAACTTTTTCAGAAAGTGTACCGTTTACTTTTAAAGTTGCTTTATTATCTACAATTAAGCCAGAATTATCATGAAAGTGAATTCTAGCACCTGCTTCTATTGTTAGTGTTTTATTTGATGGAATTGCAGCATAACCGTAAATTACTGTAGGTTTAGCCTTTGTAAATGTAAGTTCTGTGTCTTCTAAAAACCGACCTTTTATAGAAGTAGGTTGCCCGTCTAAAGATAAGCTGTCTATTTTCATAGTAATAGCGTCTTTACCTGGGAAAATAAAATTTGCATCTTCTACCAAAGTAACTAAATCTACATTTTGCTGTTTAGTACCATTATCAAATAAAATTTTATCAGTGTATAAAGGATTAGGTTCACCAGAAACATCAACAGTAGTTTCAATAAAAACAAAAATGCTATCTTTTGCTAAAATATCTATATCTGTAAAAATTTTTCCTGGAATTCCATCTACATTTAATCTATAGTTAGAGGAAGTTCCTTTTTCTAATTGAATACTAGGAATTGTAATTGCATTGCTACTTCTATTATATACTTTTAAATTATAAGTTGCAGAACCAATATTGGTAAATACAGTATCTAAAAAAACGGTGTCTTTAGAAAACTCTAATTTTCCGAAACTTGAAACTGTTGAAAAATCTTTTCTACAAGAACTTACAGAAATTAAAGCAACACAAATAATAAAAGTTATAAAGTAACGCATAATTGACTTTGTTTTTTACTGTAATTATTAAAAGTAAAACTTTTAAATATTTTAATTATTGCTTTATCAATTCTATTTCAAATAATTTACCCCAATGTTTACCAGTAACAAACAGTCTATTATTTTCAGCGTCATAAGCAATACCATTTAAAACTTCATCATTTGCAACTAATTTTTGTGTTTTAGACATTTCTTTTTCTAAACCTCTTAAATCTCCAAGACCTTCTACAATTCCTGTTTTAGCATCTATAATTGCAATGGTATTTTTTTGATATTTATTAGCGTAAATTTTACCATTTACCAATTCTAGCTCGTTTAAATAATTTACAGAACGGTCATTAGTATACACTTGAATTGCACGTTTTTCTTTTAAAGTTGTAGGATCTAAGAACCAAATTTTTTCAGATCCGTCAGATTTTATTAATTCTGTATCGCTATGTGTTAAGCCCCAACCTTCTTTACTTTTGTTATAAGCAAACTCTTTTTCTTGTTCAAAAGTTTCTAAATCGTACACAAAACCTTTTTTGTTTTCCCAAGTTAACCAAATAATTTTGTTGTTAACTATAGTCATACCTTCACCAAAATATTGATTGTCTAAATCTATTTGTTGTAAAACTTTACCAGTTTTAAGTTCAACCTTTCTAAGAGTAGATTGTCCTCTACGACCAGTAGTTTCATATAAGAAACCATTATGATATTCTAAGCCTTGTGTGTATGCTTTTATATCGTGAGGGTATTCGTTAATAATTTTATATGTATAAATAGCAGGTTTGTCTTTTGCAAAAACTTCAATAAAACTATTTGTTTTCTTCGTTTTTCCATTAAAAAAAGCCAAAGCATTAATACTATGTTTTCCAACACCTAAATCTGTGGTGTTAATTGTAGCAGAATTTCCTGTGCTAGTAACCTCTTTTCCGTTAACATAAAACTGAATTTTCTCTACAGCTTGGTTGTTTTTCTCAACTAATTTAATAGTAACAGACTCATTTAAAACTACTTTATTAGGTTTTTCTAAAGAAAACTTATAATCATTAGAACAAGAAATGGTTAGTAATAAAAGTGATAAAAATGTTATTAATATAGAAAAATTCTTCATTATTTATATAGATTTCAATGTATTAGAGTGTAAATATTCAAAAAAAAGCCGACAAAAAACAACTTTTAACAGCTAAAAGAAGCTTAAATTTGCATTTAGGTCAAATAAAAGTTATTTATTTATTTGTAAATTAAAAAATAAGGTTAAATTTGCATCCTCAAAATAGTTAATAACAGCTATTTAGAATATTGAGTAAAGCTTTACCAATTTTACTCTTACAAACATAACATTAAAGTATTAAAATATATTAAAAATGAAAAAAGGAATTCATCCAGAAGATTATAGACTAATCGCTTTTAAAGACATGTCTAACGGAGACGTATTTTTAACTCGTTCTACTGCAGAAACAAAAGAAACTTTAGATGTAGATGGTGTAGAGTATCCTTTAGTAAAATTAGAGATTTCTAGAACTTCTCACCCATTTTACACTGGTAAATCTAAACTTATTGATGCTGCAGGACGTATCGACAAGTTCAAAAACAAATACGCAAAATTCAAAAAAGACTAATTCTTTTAGAATTTTAAAAATATTTAAAACTCCAACATTCATTTGTTGGAGTTTTTTATTTAATAAATATTGGGCGTTACCTTTCAGGTCGGGCTTTACGTTTCAATTTTTTTATTCATACTTCATAAAAAGGATTTTCACTACAATCCCTAACGCAAACTTATTTGTAAGTACCATTGAAAATATCGTACTAAAAGAGTATTTTTAACCACTACAATTAATTTATTAAAAATGAGAAACACCATACTTACCATATTTATAGGAATTACAATTCTGTCTGGAGTCTTAGTTTATTTTATTCCACAATTAGGAACTGTAATTTTACTATCAATTTCTGGAATATTAACTTTAATAGCAATTTACGATAGCCTACAAACGAAACATTCTTTGTTAAGAGCATTTCCTTTAGTAGCACGTTTACGCTGGTTTTTTGAAGAAGAAAGAGATAAAATTCAGCAATATTTTATAGAAGACAATTTAAACGGAACACCAATAAACAGAGAAAAAAGAAGTATTGTTTACCAACGTTCTAAATTAGAAAAAGAAACAGTGCCATTTGGTACACAACATAATGTTTATAAAAAAGGATATGAATTTGTTAAGCATTCTTTATTTCCAAAAGATCATCATAAAATATTAGGAGAAAGAATAGTATTTGGTTCAGATAAATGTAAACAACCCTATAATAGTTCTATTATAAATATCTCTGCAATGTCTTTTGGTTCTTTAAGTAAAAATGCAATTATGGCATTAAACCAAGGAGCAAAAATGGGAGATTTTGCTCATAATACAGGTGAAGGAGGAATTTCTCCATATCATTTACAAGGTGGTGATTTAATTTTTCAAGTAGGAACTGGTTATTTTGGTGCAGGAAAATCTGTAAACGGTAAACGTGTTTTTGATGATGAAATTTTTAGAGAAAACGCCATTAGACCAGAAGTAAAAATGATAGAAATTAAATTTTCTCAAGGTGCAAAACCTGGTCATGGAGGAATTCTTCCTGCAAAGAAAAATACAGAAGAAATTGCAAAAATTCGTGCAGTTGAAGCTGGTACACAAGTAGATTCTCCTCCAAGTCATTCTGCTTTTTCTAATTTTGAGGAAATGATTGCTTTTATTCAGAAAGTAAGAGATTTATCTGGAGGTAAACCTGTTGGAATTAAATTTTGTGTAGGTAATAATGAAGAAATAGAAGAAATGATTTCTGCATTTGCAAACGCAAATAATTATCCAGATTTTATATCTGTAGATGGTGGAGAAGGAGGTACAGGTTCTGCGCCAATGGAATTTACGAACTATATTGGTACGCCATTATTAGAAGGTTTGGTTTTTGTAAATAAGCTTTTGCAGAAAAATAAACTTAAACATCAGGTAAAACTTATTGCAAGTGGTAAAGCTGTAGATGCTTTTGATATTGTAAGATATATAGCATTAGGTGCAGATGCAATTGGTATGGCAAGAAGTTTTATGTTAAGTTTAGGTTGTATACAAGCTAGAGAATGTAACTTAGATACTTGTCCTGTTGGTGTAGCAACTCAAGACCCAGATTTAGTAAAAGCTTTAGTTGTAGAAAAGAAAAATGTACGTGTAAAGAATTATCATGATAAAACGATACAAGCTGTAAAAGAAATGGTTGCAGCTATTGGTTCTAACTCTATTTCAGAACTAAAAGCTAGCCAAGTTTACAGAAGAAGAAAAGATGAGGAAGTAGTTAGTTTAGAAGAGGTTTATTATAATTAGAAAAGTACAATTTAAAAAATATGAATCTTTTAGATGTTGTTATTGTTGGTGGAGGACCAATAGGTATTGCTTGTGCATTAGAAGCAGAGAAGAAAGGACTTAGTTATGTGATTCTTGAAAAAGGACCAATTGTAAATTCTCTTTACAATTATCCTGTAAACATGCAGTTTTTCTCTTCTTCAGATAAATTAGAAATCGATGAAATTCCGTTTATTAGTAAAGAAGCAAAACCAAGAAGAAGTGAAGCTTTAGAATATTATAGAAGAATTGCTACATCAAATAAATTGAATGTTAATTTATTTGAAAAAGTAACTTCAATTTCTAAAAAAGAAAATGAGTTTACTGTTGTTTCAAATAAAAATACTTATAAATCTAAAAATGTAGTTATTGCAACTGGTTTTTACGATGTTCCAAATACTTTAAATATTCCTGGAGAAAGTTTGTCTAAAGTTTCTCATTATTATAATGATCCACATTTTTATTCTGGACAAAAGGTAGTGGTTATTGGCGCTAGTAATTCCTCTGTAGATGCAGCTTTAGAATGTTATAGAAAAGGAGCAGAGGTAACAATGGTTATTAGGGGAGCAGAAATAGGTGAACGTGTAAAATATTGGGTAAAACCAGATATTATTAACAGATTAGAAGAAGGAAGTATTAATGTTTTTTATAACTCTAATGTTAAAGAAATTTCTGAAAATTTTGTAATTATAAATACAGAAAACGGAGAGGAAAAAATAGAAAACGATTTTGTTCTGGCATTAACGGGTTACAAACCAGATTTTAATCTTCTAAATGAAATAGGTATTGGTTTTTCTAATGATGATAAGAAAATACCAACTTATAATGAAGATACTATGGAAACGAATATTAAAGGCGTTTATTTAGCTGGTGTAATTTGTGGAGGTATGGATACGCATAAATGGTTTATAGAAAACTCTCGAATTCATGCAAAAATAATTGTTGAAGATCTTTTAAATAAGAAATAAATAAAACTATTATTTTTTTAGGAAGAAAATAACACTTTTTTAAATCATAAAAAAACCGTTTCTAATATTAGAAACGGTTTTTAAATTTATAAATTTTTTATATTTTACATATAATCTTCTATAGGGTTACAAGAACAAATTAAGTTTCTGTCTCCAAATGCATCATCTACTCTTCTTACAGTTGGCCAAAATTTGTTGTCAGCAATATATTCTAAAGGAAACGCTGCTTGTTTTCTTGTGTAAGGTAATGTCCAATCATCAGAAGTTAACATTTCTTGAGTGTGAGGAGCATTTTTTAACGGGTTATTAGCATCTTCTTTTGTAGCATTTTTAATTTCTTCACGTATAGAAATCATTGCATCACAAAAACGATCTAATTCAGATAAACTTTCAGATTCAGTAGGTTCTATCATCATAGTTCCTCCTACAGGAAATGAAACTGTTGGTGCGTGAAAACCATAATCCATTAAACGTTTGGCAATATCTACAACTTCAATTCCGTTCTGTTTAAAATCTCTACAGTCAATAATCATTTCATGAGCTGCACGCCCTTTTTCTCCTGTATATAAAGTTTGGTAATGTCCTTCTAAACGCTCTTTAATGTAATTTGCATTTAAAATAGCATTTTTAGTAGAATCTGTTAATCCTTTTGCACCTAACATTGTTATATATCCGTAAGAAATTAAACAAGCTAAAGCAGAACCCCAAGGTGCAGCAGAAATTGCAGTAATTGCATTTTCTCCACCAGTTTTAATTATTGGGTTAGAAGGTAAGAAAGGAACTAATTGAGGAGCAACACAAATAGGGCCAACTCCAGGACCACCACCACCATGTGGAATAGCAAATGTTTTATGTAAGTTTAAATGACAAACATCTGCACCAATTGTTGCAGGATTTGTTAAACCAACTTGTGCGTTCATATTTGCACCATCCATATAAACTTGACCTCCATTATCATGAATAATTTTGGTAATTTCTTTAATCTCTTTTTCGTAAACTCCATGAGTTGAAGGATACGTTACCATTAAAGCAGCTAAATTATCTTTGTGCAATACTGCTTTTGCGCGTAAATCCTCAACATCTATATTTCCATTTTCTGCAGTTTTGGTAACTACAACTTTCATACCTGCCATAACAGCAGAAGCTGGGTTTGTACCATGGGCAGAAGCAGGAATTAAACAAATATTTCTATGAGAATCATTATTTGCTTGATGATATGCTCTAATTACCATTAAACCAGCAAACTCTCCTTGAGCACCAGAATTTGGTTGTAAAGATGTACCAGCAAAACCTGTAATAATATTTAATTGATGTTCTAAGTTTTTTAAAACTTCTTGGTAACCTTCAGCTTGATTTAACGGTACAAAAGGATGAATATTTCCCCATTGTGGATTACTTAAAGGTAGCATTTCTGAAGCTGCATTTAGCTTCATAGTACAAGAGCCTAAAGAAATCATAGAATGGTTTAATGCTAAATCTTTACGTTCTAATTTTTTAATATAACGCATCATATCTGTTTCAGATTGATACGTATTAAATACTTCGTTTTCTAAAAATGAAGTATTTCTTAATAAGTTATCAGAGATAACGTTAGTTGGTAACGGTAAATCTTCATTTTTTAAATTAAAAGCTTCCTCAAAACAAGAAACTATTGCTTTAAAAGATTTTGAATCTATTGTTTCATTTATAGAAATAGATACATGATTAGCATCTACATAATTAAAGTTGATATTTTTTGCTTCAGCAACTTCTCTTAATTTGTCTGCTTCAACTTCTACTAAAATAGTGTCGAAATAAGTTGAGTTTAATTGCTTAAAACCTAAATTTTCTAAAGAACTAGCAAGTTTTCTTGTATAATCATGTACATTTTTTGCAATGTATTTTAAACCATCTTTACCATGATAAACAGCATACATACCTGCCATTACAGCTAATAAAACTTGTGCTGTACATATATTAGACGTTGCTCTTTCACGCTTTATATGTTGTTCTCTAGTTTGTAAAGCCATTCTTAAAGCACGTTGGCCATTCATGTCTTTAGTAACTCCAATAATTCTTCCAGGAATACTTCTTTTGTAAGCTTCTTTTGTAGCAAAGAAAGCTGCATGAGGACCTCCATAACCTAAAGGAATACCAAAACGTTGTGTAGTACCAACTACAACTGCTGCGCCAAATTCTCCTGGAGCTTTTAAGTGTACTAAAGATAAAATATCTGCAGCAACTGCTATTTTTATATCGTTGTCATTTGCTTTTGCAACAAAAGCTTCATAATCGAATATTTGACCAAATTTTCCTGGATATTGTAAAATTGCTCCAAAATAATCATCAGCAAAATCAAACTCTTCATGATTTCCAATAACCAATTCTATACCAATAGGAATAGAGCGTGTTTGTAAAAGAGATAATGTTTGTGGCAAAATTTCATCAGAAACAAAAAACTTATTTGCACCTGCTTTTTTCTTTGCACGTTCTCTAACATCAAACAATAAAGCCATTGCTTCTGCAGCTGCAGTAGATTCATCTAATAAAGAAGCATTTGCTAATTCCATACCAGTTAAATCACAAACCATTGTTTGGTAATTTAATAGAGCTTCTAATCTACCTTGTGCAATTTCTGCTTGGTAAGGCGTATAAGCTGTATACCAACCTGGGTTTTCTAAAATATTACGTTGTATTACACTTGGTACAATTGCTTCATTATATCCTAAACCGATATAACTTTTAAAAACCTTATTTTTTTCTGAAAGTTCTTTTATGTGTGCTAAATATTGATATTCACTCATAGAAGCATCCAAATCTAACGGTTGCTTTAATAGAATGTTATTAGGCACTGTTTCATCAACTAATTGCTCTAAACTATTTGCTTTAATTGCTGATAACATTTTTTCTTGTTCCTTTTTACTAGGACCAATGTGTCTACGTTGAAACGAATTTGTATTCATTAATTTAGTTTTGTGAACGATTGATTTCAATCGATTTAGTGTTGTTTGTGAACCATCAAAAAAATGCTTTTTTTTGACCGTTCAAAAATAAGGATTTAATAAATTATTTTCTACTTGAAAATGAATAAAATGATGTTAATTATTAACTAAAAATGAATGTTATGAACAGAAGTGTTATTTTTGTTTAATGAAGTTTTTGAAATTATTTTTTAATTTTTATTTAAATGCTAGTATTCACGTAGGTTTAGCTGTTTTTTCGTTTGTTAGAATAACTGAACATTATTTTGATCTAACTTTTAATAACAATTTAGATTTTTTTATCTTCTTCGGAACAATTACAGGATACAATTTTGTAAAATACGCTGGTGTTGCAAAGTTGCATCATAAAACACTTACCAATAATTTAAAGGTTATTCAGGTTTTTTCTTTTTTCTCCTTTTTAGTAATGTGCTATTTTGGTTACTTTATTTCTATAAAAACCATACTTTATTTAACGCCATTAATATTGCTTACAATTTTATATGCTGTACCTTTTTTAAGCGGATTTCATAAAAGTTTACGCCAAGTAAGTTATTTAAAGATAATTGTAGTAGCATTAGTTTGGGCAGGTTTTACTGTTTTAATTCCCTGTTTAGATGCTGGTAAAGAAATTTCTTTAAATGTTATTTTATTAACTTTACAACGTTTTTTAATTGTAATTGTTTTAATTCTTCCTTTTGATATTAGAGATGTAAAATATGATGCTATTTCGTTACAAACAATTCCGAAGAAAATAGGAGTAGAGAAAACTAAAAGATTAGGATTAGGTATTATGGTTTTTTCTTTGGTGTTAGAATACGCTATTAATGTACCAGGTATTTCTAAAAATGTATTTATGATTTTCTTTTTTTTAACCTTAATTTTCTTAATGCGTTCTAAAATGAATCAATCTAAATACTACAGTTCTTTCTTTGTAGAATCTTTACCAATAATTTGGTGGTTACTTCTTTTAGGAATCCATAATTTATAAGAATTTTAAAGAGGTATTTTATCAACTTAAAGATTATTGTAATGAATTACAATCGATATCATAAAACTTCAAATGAACTTTTTAATAACACACTATATTTGTAGATTTACCCTGAATAAATCAACCAAGATTTTAAGAAATGATTACTACAAAAAGAAATTATATTTTCGATTTTGACAGCACATTAACTAAAGTAGAGGCTTTAGATGTTCTTGCGGAAATAACCTTAACCGACAATCCTAAAAAAGAAGCTATAATTCAGGAGATTATAGATATTACCAATTTAGGTATTGATGGTGAAATTTCCTTTACAGAATCTTTAGAAAGAAGAATTAAGTTATTAAAAGCTAATAAGGCAGATTTAACTAACTTAGTGGTTGCTTTAAAAAAGCAAGTTTCTAAATCTATAGAAAGTAACAAAGAATTTTTTGAAAATTTTGCAGATGATATTTATGTTATTTCCTGTGGATTTAAAGAGTTTATAGATCCTATTGTAAAAGAATACAATATACCTTCTGAAAGAGTGTATGCAAATACATTTGAGTTTGCAGAAGATGGAGAAATTATTGGTTTTGATGAAAATAACCCGTTATCAAAACACAATGGAAAAATTCAATGTTTAAAAGACATGAATTTAGATGGAGAAATACAAGTTATTGGAGATGGTTATAGCGATTATGTAACTAGAGAAGCTGGTATTGCGGATAAGTTTTTTGCATATACAGAAAATGTTTCTAGAGTAAAAACAACAGAAAATGCAGACCATATTGCTCCAAATTTAGATGAATTTTTATACGTAAACGATTTGCCAAGAAATATAAGTTACCCAAAGAACAGAATTAAAATTTTATTATTAGAAAATGTACATGCAGATGCTTTTACAAAATTATCTAAAGATGGTTTTTCTGTAGAAACAGTTTCTAAAAGTTTGTCTGAAGATGAATTGATAGAAAAAATAAAAGATGTACATGTTTTAGGAATTCGTTCTAAAACAAACGTAACCCAGAAAGTAATAGATGCAGCAGATAAATTAATGGTTGTTAGTGCTTTTTGTATTGGTACAAAACAAATAGATTTAGAAGCTTGTAAAGAAAACGGAGTAGTAGTTTTTAATGCACCATATAGTAATACACGTTCTGTTGTAGAATTGGCAATTGGAGAAATTATTATGCTAATGCGTAGTGTTTTTCAAAGAAGTACAGAAATACATAATGGACAATGGAACAAAACAGCTGAGGGTTCTAGAGAGGTTCGTGGTAAAAAACTAGGTATTGTTGGTTATGGAAACATTGGTAAACAATTATCTGTTTTAGCAGAAGCTTTAGGTATGGATGTTTGTTATTATGATGTTGAAGACAAACTTTCTTTAGGTAATGCAACAAAAATGAATACTTTAAAAGAGTTGTTAGAAATTTCTGATGTTGTTACTTTGCATGTAGATGATAACGCAGCAAATAAAAATTTCTTTGGAGAAAAAGAAATTTCTGAAATGAAAGATGGTGCACATTTAGTAAATCTATCTCGTGGTTTTGTAGTTGATATTAAAGCTTTAGCTGCTGCTTTAAAAAGCGGAAAATTAGCAGGTGCTGCAGTAGATGTATATCCAGAGGAGCCAAGAAAAAACGGTGAGTTTTTAACAGATTTAAAAGGTTTGTCTAATGTAATTTTAACACCACATGTTGGTGGTAGCACAGAAGAAGCACAAAGAGATATTGCAGACTTTGTACCAAGTAAAATTATGGCTTATATTAACTCTGGTAATACAGTAGATGCTGTAAATTTTCCTAATATTCGTTTACCTAGACAAACAAAAGCACACAGATTTTTACATATTCATAAAAATGTACCTGGTGTAATGGCTAAAATAAATAAGGTTTTAGCAGAATATAACTTAAATATTACTGGTCAGTATTTATCTACAGATCCTAAAGTAGGTTATGTAATTACAGATTTAGATAAAGAATACAACACAGAGGTTATAGACGAATTAAGAAAAATAGAAGGAACTATAAAATTTAGAGTTTTATATTAATTTACTAGTTTTGTGAAAAAATAAAAGCCTTACAATTTTAAAATTGTAAGGCTTTTTTATGCTTCTTGTTTTTATCTTTAAAACTTCATTTTTTCTTTTAAGTCAATAATATTCTTGTCTTTAATGCCTAAATAACGCTTACTACCTAAATATCTGTTTTTATTAAACTCATCATATTCTGGGTGCGTAGAATCCATAGAACTTAAATGTACATTTCCAGAAGAATGAATAAATTCCATTTTGTTATTACCTAACCAAATACCTACATGAACTACACGTTGTTTTTTATTTGCAGTAGCTTTTGTTCCAAAGAAAAGTAAATCTCCTTTTTCTAAACCTTCAAACTTTAAATTTTTATCTACAATTTTACCAGCATTAATTTGCTGAGATGCATCTCTAGGAATTACAAAACCATTTAGTAAATAAACCATTTTTGTAAATCCACTACAATCTATTCCTTTAGCTGAAGTTCCTCCCCATAAATAAGGGAAACCATTCATTTTTTTTGCAATTGTTTCTATATTATCTTTACTTGGTTGTAGTTTTTGCAACCAATTTTCATAAATAACACCTTCACTTTTCTTAATAAAACCTGTTCTATTGTCAGGATATTTTACTTCATAAAAAGTACTGTCTTCAGATAAATACTTTAAAAGTCCGCCCAAAGTAATATCAGAAATAATTTCAGCATTTTTATTTTTAGAAGCATAAACGTAACCAAAGTTTTTTATGAAAATAACTTTTTTAGAAGCATTCCAAGTATCAAACTCACCTTTGTTCATTTTTTGAATTCCACCTTTATCTACCCAAGAAATATAACTATCTGGAGTTTGAATTCTATAAAAATCGCCTTCTTTGTCTAAAATTTTTAAAGACATTCCTAACAACGCTTGTGTGCCTAATTCTGCAGAATGTTTGGGTGCAGATCTAATGTTAATAACAGCATTTCTAGCAACGGCATACATTTTATTGCCAACTAAAGTGTCTGGTAAAACGCGTATGTTGTTTATAAATGCAACATTTAAAGATTTTAAACTATCTAGTAATTTCTGATATGCTTCTTTAGAATCTGTCATTCCATAAGCAATTATTTTATCATCAGAATTATCAAAATTAACATCAAAAATTGCAACTCTTTTATCTGGTGCATATTGTGCCTTAATGCTTTTTGTAACACCTTCTAAACCTGTAACTAAAAGTGAATTATTACTACTGCAAGCAGCAATTAAAATAAGTATAAATAAATATAGAATTTTATAGAATTTCATTATTAAGTATTGGTTATAGATAAAAAATAAAGGTAGTAATTTATTCAGATAAATTTAATTCTAAATTTAGATTGTTTTATATTTGAAGACACTCATTTTTTTAGTTGATGAAATATCAGAATAATATAGCGTTTGCAAAACAGCAAGATAAAGAAGATACCTTATCTCATTTACGAAATCGATTTCATATTCCGAAAGATAAAAACGGTAATAACTGGCTTTATTTTACAGGGAATTCATTGGGTTTACAACCAAAATCTACAAAAGAATACATCAATCAAGAATTAGAAGATTGGGCAAATTTAGGAGTAGAAGGCCATTTTGAGGCAAAGAATCCGTGGTTAAATTACCATGAATTATTAACAGATAAAATGGCGAAAATTGTTGGAGCAAAACCAGTAGAGGTAGTTGTAATGAATACGCTTACTACAAATTTACATTTGCTAATGGTTTCGTTTTATAAACCAACAAAATCAAAATATAAAATTGTTATAGAATCAGATGCATTTCCTTCAGATAGATATGCTGTGCAGTCTCAATTAAAATTTCATGGTTTTTCTGAAGAAGATGTTATAGAATGGAAACCAAGAAAAGGAGAAGAATTATTAAATATAGCAGATTTAGAAACCATTGTAGAAGAACAAGGAGATGAAATTGCTTTATTGCTAATTGGAGGTGTAAATTATTACACTGGTCAGTTTTTAGATTTAAAACGAATTGCAGAAATTGGGCATACAAAAAATTGTATTGTAGGAATAGATTTAGCACATGGAGCAGGAAATATCTCTCCAGATTTACACAATTCTGGTGTAGATTTTGCAGCTTGGTGTACTTATAAATATTTAAATTCTGGACCAGGAAGTTTAGCAGGTTTATTTGTGCACGAAAAACACGCTAAAAATAAAGATTTACCACGTTTTGCAGGTTGGTGGAATCATAATAAAGCTACACGTTTTAATATGAGACAACCTTTTGATGTTATGGAAGGTGCAGAAGGTTGGCAATTATCGAATCCACCAATATTATCTATGGCAGCTATAAAAGCATCTTTAGATTTATTTGATGAAGTTGGTATGGAAGCCTTAAGAGACAAATCAGAAAAACTAACAGGTTATTTCGAGTTTTTAATTAACGAAATTAATTCTAATGATATTAAAATAATTACGCCTTCAAATCCTAAAGAAAGAGGTTGTCAATTATCTATTCAAGTTAAAAATGCAGATAAAAGTTTGCATAAAAAACTAACAGAAAATAATATTATTACAGATTGGAGAGAGCCAGATGTTATACGTTGTGCACCAACACCAATGTATAATTCTTTTGAAGATGTTTTTAGAATGGTATCGATATTAAAAGAACTGTTGTAATATGAATATGCTTAATAAACATATTAAAGGAGAAGATATTTTAGTTAAGATAAAAACTAAAAGCGATGTTGGTTTTTGGCAATATCAACTATTAGGGATATTAAGTTTGTTTATGGAAAAAAGTAATAATTATTTTATAATTACTGATAAACGAATTTTAGTTTCTATAAAGGAAAACATAAAAGTAAATTTTATATATAAAGATTTTTCTGAAATAAAATTTAATACAAAAACTGATTTATTAAGTTTTGTAAATGAAGATAATCAGATAGAAAAAATATCATTGTCTAATTTAAAATTAGAATATGATGATTATCAATTTTTAAAGAATAAATTAAATTAGAGCAATAGATATATGATGAAAGAAAATGTTTTAATTATTGGTGCAGGTTTATGCGGAAGTTTGTTAGCTCTAAGACTTGCACAAAGAGGATTTAAAGTAGAGGTTTTTGAAAGCAGACCAGATTTAAGAACAGTAGATATTTCTGCAGGACGATCTATAAATTTAGCATTATCAGACAGAGGCTTAAAAGCATTACGTTTATGCGGAATGGAAGAAAAAGCTAGAGAAATCTGCATACCAATGTATGGTAGGTTAATGCATGATAGAGAAGGAAATACATTTTCTTCTAATTATTCAGGTAGAGAAAACGAATATATAAACTCTATTTCTAGAGGAGATTTAAATGCAATTTTATTAGATGAAGCAGAAAAACATGAAAATGTAACCATTCATTTTAATAAAAAATGTAAAAACGTAGATATAGAAAACAATATTGCATCTTTTAAAGATTACAAAACCAAAGAAGAATTTTCTGTAAAAGCAGCAGTTATTTTTGGAGCAGATGGCGCAGGTTCTTCTTTAAGAAAAAGCTACATCTCAGAACGTAAATTTCTGTTTAGTTATTCTCAGAATTATCTAAATCATGGTTATAAAGAATTAGAAATTCCTGCAGATTTATCAGGAAAACATCAAATTAGTAAAGGACATTTACATATTTGGCCTCGTGGAGATTTTATGTTAATTGCACTACCAAATATGGATGGGAGCTTTACTGTAACTTTATTTTTAAGTTATGATGAAGGAGAATATAATTTCGAAAACTTAACATCTGAAGAAAAAATTACGGAGTTTTTTGAGAAAGAATTCCCAGATGCTTTAGCATTAATTCCTAATATAAAAGAAGAATTTATTAACAACCCAACTGGTCCTTTAGGAACCATAAAATGTTCGCCTTGGAGTTATGAAAATAAAACATTGTTAATTGGCGATTCTTCGCATGCAATTGTGCCGTTTTACGGACAAGGAATGAATGCTTCTTTTGAAGATGTTTTTGTGTTAGATGAAATTTTAAATCAAGATTTAGGAGATTGGAAAACTGTCTTTAAAACCTATCAAAAAACAAGAAAAAAAGATACAGATGCTATTGCAGATTTAGCGATAGACAATTTTCATGAGATGAAAGACCATGTTGCAAATCCGCTTTTTAAAGAAAAAAGAAAAATAGAAATGGATTTGGAGAAAACATTTCCAAAACAATATTCTTCTAAATATTCTTTGGTAACTTTTAATGAAAACATAGGTTATAATGAAGCCATGAAAAGAGGTAGAGCGCAAGATAAAGCGTTGTTAAACTTAATTGCAGACGATACAATTCATACGCATTTAGACATGACAAAAGAAGAATTAAAAGTTATTCTAGAGAAAGTTAAAATAGAAACAAATACTATTTTAGAAGAAGATAAAATTGCAGGAATGTAATTTTTTTAGAAGCTATTCCTGCTTTTCGCACTCGCTTTTTTTATTCAGAAAAAGAATAAAAAAGAGCTCAAACAAACGCTGCAATCAGGGCTAAACCAATTCATAAAAGCAATTAATTAGAAGTAATAAATAGCACTTTTATAAAGTAAATGAAAAAATATATTGTTTTACTAAGAGGAATTAATGTGTCAGGAAAAAACAAAATTCCAATGGCAGAACTTCGAGGTTTATTAAACGATTTAGGTTTTAAAAATGTACAAAGATATATTCAAAGCGGAAACATTATTTTAGAATCAAAAGAAGGTAAATCTATAACTTGCAATAAAATTAAAGAAGGAATTCAAACCAAATTTGGTTTAGATATTCCTGTAATTGCAAGAACAATTCCCGAATGGAAAAAAGCAATCGCTAATTATCCTTTTTCAACAGATAATACTAAAATAGTTGCTTTTGTATTCTTAAACAGAAAAGTATATGAAACAAAAATTGATGTAAAAGATACTAGTAACGATAAATATTTAATACAAAATGATATGATTTATATTTATTGTGAAACAGGTTTTGCAAAAACAAAACTTTCTAATAATTTATTTGAAAGAAAATTAAATGTTACTGCAACAACCAGAAATTATAACACAACATTAAAATTATTAGAATTAGCAAAATAAAAGAATATGTCAGAAAAAAAAGTAACACCAAGAGGTGCTTATCCACATGTAAAAGTTGTGGGAGATTTTATTTTTGTTTCGGGAACAAGCTCTAGAAGAGCAGATAATTCTATAGCAGGAGTAGATATTATTGACGAAATGGGAACTAAATATCTAAATGCAGAAACACAAACAAGAGAAGTTTTAAAAAATATAGATAAAAATTTACAAACTGTTGGCGCAAGTATAAAAGATGTAGTAGATGTTTCTACATTTTTAGTAAACATGAATGATTTTGCAGGCTATAATAAAGCTTATGCAGAGTTTTTTGATAAAGAAACCGGGCCAACAAGAACTACAGTTGCAGTGCATCAATTACCACATCCAGATTTGGTGGTAGAGATTAAAGTAACGGCTTATAAGAAGCGATAGATGTTTAAATTAAAAACAAGTCTCAATATAAGAAAGTTCGCTTTTTGTTTTTTAATAATTAGCTTTTACTCTTGTAAACAAAAAAATGCGCTTCCTGATCCTTTAGAAGCGGGCTGGAAAGGAAAAAAAGTTTGTGAAGTTTTGCAAGATAATGCAGAGTTAAGAGTGCTAAAATGTACGTTTGCTCCTGGAGTTGGTCACGAAGAACATTATCATAAAAAACATTTTGGTTATACACTTGCTGGAAGTAAGTTTAAAATAAAAGACGTTAAAGGAGTAAGAGAAGTTGATGTACCAACAGGGTATAGTTTTTCAAATGAAGAAAGGACATCGCATGAAGTGTTAAATATTGGTAGTGAAACTGCCGTATTTTTAATTATTGAACCTAAATAGATTTAAATATATATATTGAAAATCCAGAACTACATAAACGGAGAGTTCTTGCCTCCTATCGCTGACAGGTGGATTGAGAACTACAATCCATCAATAGGAGAAATCTACGGACAAATTCCAAATTCTTCAAAAGAAGATGTAGAAAAAGCTTACGAAGCTGCAGCAAATGCATTTCCTAGTTGGTCTAACACTACATTGGCAACAAGAAGTAAAATTTTGTCTAAAATTGCAGAATTGATAAAAGGAAAATTAGATTTCTTAGCAGAAGCAGAATCTAAAGATAATGGTAAGCCAATTAGTTTAGCAAAAGCAATAGACATTCCAAGAGCTGCAGCAAATTTTCAGTTTTATGCAAATGCAATAACACAATTTTCATCTGAAGCACATGAAAGTGTTGGGCTAAATGCAGTTAACTTTACTTTACGACAACCAATAGGAGTAGTAGGTTGTATTTCTCCATGGAATTTACCATTATATTTATTCACTTGGAAAATTGCACCTGCAATTGCAGCAGGAAATTGTGTTGTAGCAAAACCTAGTGAAATTACACCAATGACTGCCTATTTATTAGGAGAAATTTGTACAGAAGCTGGTTTACCAAAAGGAGTTTTAAATATTGTACATGGTTTAGGTACTTCTACTGGGCAAGCAATTGTAGAGCACAAAAATATTAAAGCAATTTCTTTTACTGGCGGAACAAAAACGGGTGCACACATTGCTAGAGTTGCTGCACCAATGTTTAAGAAATTATCATTAGAATTAGGAGGTAAAAACCCTAATATTATTTTTGCAGATTGCGATTATGATAAAATGTTAGCAACAACAGTTCGTTCTTCATTTGCTAATCAAGGACAAATTTGTTTATGTGGAAGTAGAATTTTTGTAGAAGAAAAAATCTATGAGAAATTCAAAAGAGATTTTATCAAAAAAGTGGCAGCATTAAAAGTAGGAAATCCTTCAGAAAAAGAAACAAATATTGGCGCTTTGGTTTCTAAAGAGCATTTAGAAAAAGTGAAAAGTTATATTGATATTGCAGAAAATGAAGGAGGAGAAATTCTTTTTGGAGGAAATAAAGTAACTGTAAAAGGAAGTGAAAATGGTTATTATTTAGAACCAACAATTGTAGAGGTAAAGAGTAATAAATGCAGATTGAATCAAGAAGAAATTTTTGGTCCTGTTGTAACAATTATGTCTTTTAAAACAGATGAAGAAGCATTGCATTTAGCTAATGATGTAAAATATGGGTTGTCTGCTACTCTATGGACAAATAATTTAAAGAGAACCATGCAATTCTCTAAACAATTACACACAGGAATTGTTTGGGTAAATACTTGGATGTTAAGAGATTTAAGAACACCTTTTGGTGGGCAAAAAGCTAGTGGAATAGGAAGAGAAGGTGGTTTTGAAGCATTGCGTTTCTTTACGGAACCTAAAAATATATGCATACAATATGAATAAAGAGATAAGAGCAAAAATTATTGAGGTTTGTGATAATAAAATTGCCACAAAAGGAGAAAATGTTGGTTTGTCTTTTTATGCATTTTTCAAGAATAAAAATGATAATCCTAAATTGTTAATGGAAGTTGCAAAATGGTGGATTGAAACACACAAATTAGATCATTTTGTAAAAGCAGTAAAGGTTAAACAAATGATTATTGACAATAAATAAGTAAGAAATGAACTTAAATATACAAAACAAGAACGCAATTGTTTGTGGAAGCACACAAGGAATAGGAAAAGCATCTGCAATTGCATTAGCTAATGAAGGTGTAAATATTACTTTAGTTGCTAGAAATGAAGAAAAGTTAAAAGCTGTTTTAGCAGAATTACCAAATAACAATCAGAACCACACGTATTTGGTAGCAGATTTTTCTCAACCAGAAGAGTTAAAAAAAGCATTAGAAACAACAGATTTAAAGTTTCATATTTTAGTAAATAATACTGGTGGTCCAAAAGGAGGAGAGTTATTATCTGCCACTTCTGTAGATTTAATAAATGCTTTTCAAATGCACATTGTTTGTAATCAAATTTTGGTACAAGCAGTTGTGCCTTTTATGAAAGAAGAAAAATTTGGTAGAATTATTAACGTAATTTCTACGTCTGTAAAAGAACCTATCCCTGGTTTAGGTGTTTCTAATACAATTAGAAATGCAGTTGGTAACTGGGCAAAAACACTTGCGTCAGAATTAGGTCAATTTCAAATCACAGTTAATAATGTATTACCTGGTTTTACAGATACTGCACGTTTAGAACAAATTATTAGCATGAAGGCTAAACAAGCAGGTACTTCAGAAGAAAACATTGTGAAACAATTAAAGGGTTTTGTACCTGCAAAACGTTTTGCTAAACCAGAAGAAACTGCTGCTGCTGTAACTTTTTTAAGTAGTGAACAAGCAAGTTATATAAATGGTATTAACCTTCCTGTAGATGGTGGAAGAACTAAAAGTTTATAACAGGTTAGTAGAATTAGTATTAATGTGTTAACTTTAGAATCTTAAATAACCAAACTAAAAACTAAAAATGAATCGTAGAAAATTTCTTTTATCGTCTATAATGACAACAGGAGCATTAGCTGTATTTCCAACATCAACATTAGCTAGCTCTAGTGTAAAAACTTTACCTTGTTTAAATAATTTTATAAGTCTTTCTGGTAGTTTTTCTTTAACTAATTTGCCTTTTGGCTTTTCTAAAGCAAGCGAAAGTTTACTAACAACTTTAAAAGAAGAAGGGTACCTTTTTAACACCAACTCTGTAGTAAAATTAAATAATAACTGTTTTGCTATTTCTGTGCAGAAAAATTCTTTACTAGGTTTTAAAAGTAATGAATTAGCTTTATTGGTAAAGGAAGGTGTAACAAGTAAACACTATATCTTAGAAGAAGACATGGCTAGTGAATTTAATTTATTAGTAGAAAATTATAGTTATAATATAAACGCTATTGGTTTCGAAAATAATGTAGCAGATTTTGCTTTTCCTGTAAAAGTTAAAGAAGTAAAAAAAGGAAAAAACACTATTTTTTCTTATCAAAATAAATTAGACAATACAATTGTTCTAAAGAGAAATAAAAAAGGAGCAAGAGCAATAGTTTGTTAATTTTTTTTCTAGTAAAATAATTTAAACATGAGTAATTTAGTACAGCCTTTAAATTTTAAAAAATGGATTGATGAACATCGTCATTTATTAAAACCACCAGTTGGTAATAAACAGGTTTGGGATAATGGAGAATATATTGTTATGGTTGTAGGTGGACCAAATAATAGAAAAGATTATCATTATAATGAAACTCCAGAATTCTTTTATCAATTAGAGGGAGATATGATTTTAAAAATCATAGATAGTAAAGGAGAAATGATTGATGTAGAAATTAATGAAGGAGATATTTATTTGCTTCCAGGAAAAGTACCTCACTCTCCACAAAGAAAAGAAAACACTGTTGGTTTAGTTATAGAATACCCTCGTTCTAAAGGTATGTTAGATGCCCTAGAATGGTATTGTGAAAACTGTGGTACACCATTATATAGAGAAGAATTTACGCTAGATAATATAGAAACAGATATGCCTGTTATTTTTAATAATTATTATTCAGATATAAAGAAATGTACTTGTAGTAACTGTGGAACAATAATGGAGGCTCCAAACAAAATTTAATAATGAAACGTAAATTACGTATTAACGGTCATTCACATTTATTACCTTATCCAGAAGAAATTCCTGATTTTATGAAGGAAAAGGAAATTTTTTGGGTAGATGATGAACGAAAGCATATGTTGCAAAAAGGTTGGAGAAGACCTGTAACAGATTCTAGTTTTTTCTTAGACGAGAAATTACTTTGGATGGAAAAAAACAAACTAGATCATGCAGTTGTTTTAAACTTATCTCAATTATATGGTAATGGTTTGCGTTTAGAAGAAATGAAGAAAGCATTGCGTTTTCAGAACGATTTTAATGCAAAAGTTCAAAGAGAACATCCTTCTAAATTTACTTGTGGTTTTGTAGTGCATCCTGGTTTTATTTATGGTGCTTTAGATGAAATGAAACGTTGTGTAGAAGAACTAGG
>CAXBIR010000033.1:0-27774 GCA_963975825.1 uncultured Polaribacter sp. | reverse complement strand
AAGATGAACTAGAAGAAAAAACAATTTAATACAATTCAACCAAAAAAAATTACAACTGAGCAACTAAATTTAGATGATATGCGTCTATTAAAAGATATTTATCATCTAAATTAAAACCAACATCATGAAAAAATCAATCAACCAATTATTTGTAGTACTTTTTATAACAACAATTTTTAGCTCTTGTGGCGCAGATATGTTTAATAGAGTTATTGGAAACAAAAATGTTATTGTTAAACAACGTACGCTAAATGACAACTTTTCTGGTATAAAAGTAAGCTCAGGAATAGATTTATACATTAGTCAAGGAGATACTAAAATATCTGTTAGAGCAGATGAAAATCTTCACGATCTTATTATTACAGAAGTAAATGACGGTGTTTTAAATATATATGTAGAAAAAAATATTTGGAGATCAAAATCTAAAAAAGTTTACGTAACACTAGAAAATCTTAACCTTTTAAAAGCTACAAGTGGTAGTGATGTGTACAGTGAAACAATTATTAGAACAAAAGAAATTTCTGTAAGTGCTACAAGTGGTGCAGATATTAATATTGAAGTTGAAGCACAAAATGTAGAAACAAGAGCAACTAGTGGTTCTGATATTAAGATTTTTGGAACTGCCATTAACCTTGCTGCAAGTGCAACCAGTGGAAGTTCTATTGATGCTTTTGATTTAGAAAGTAAAAACGTTATTGCTAAAGCTACTAGTGGTGCAGATGTAGATGTTTATGCATCAGAAAAAATTGAAGCAAATGCAACAAGTGGTGGAGATATTGATTTTAGAGGAAACCCAACTGTTGTTAACAAGAAATCTTCTTCTGGAGGAAGTATTTCTAAAAAGTAAAAAGAATATCAATCAACCAAACCTAGTTTTCTTCAGGTTACAAATAGCCTGAAGAATTCTTAAACAACCAACCATGAATTCATTTTTAGAACCTTTTAAAAACTCTTTTCTTTTTAAAATTATATTCGCTATTATTTTCTTCTTATTCACTTGGGTAACAAATGCACAGGTAAATAGAACTTCAGAACTATATAAAACGTTAAAAAGTAAAGACAGTGTTCTTTTTGAAAGTGCTTTTAATACATGTGAAACTAAAAAATTATCTTTAATTATTTCTGATGATTTTGAATTTTATCATGACGTGGCTGGGGTACAAAATAAAGAAGAATTTATTACTGCTGTGAAAAATAATATTTGTGCAACACCAGAAAGTTTTACTAGAACATTGGTAGACGAATCTTTAGAAGTTTATTCTTTAAAGAAAAATGGCTTGTTATATGGCGCAATACAAAAAGGGAAACATACGTTTCAAAATAAAGAAAGTGGTGTTTTAGAAACTGTAGGAATTGCAGATTTTACGCACCTTTGGATTTTAGAAAAAAATATCTGGAAATTAAAAAGGGTTTTAAGTTTTAATCATAAACCTTTTTCAGAATAAAAATTTATTAGAAAGCTAACTTCTAATATAGTTACTAATACTTGGTTTTATTAGTTTACTTGGTAAGTCGCTGTTTTGTATAAAACAGCGCTTACTTTTTTTAGTTTAAAACAATCTTAAAACAAAAAATCCTGAATTATATAATTCAGGATTTTTTAATTTTATAAATAGAAAAGCAACTACTCATTTGCTTTTTTATAATTTTCAATTAAACTTTGTACTGCTTTATTTTCATAAACAGAAGGATACAGCTCTTTTAAAACTGTGTGGTAATCGAAATCTATTTTCATACCTTTAATTAAGTGAGTTAATGCATATTTTTCTTTATTCAGAATAAAAAACAAACCCACGAACCTGTACTCTACCTCTGCAATATCTTTATATATTTTCTGAGATTCTAAAAGTATTCTTAAAGCTTCATTAAACTCGCCTAAAAAAGATAAAACGTCTGTTAATCCTATATAGATCTCTGGAGAATTATCTCCTAATTCTAAACATTTTTTAAAACCACTAACGGCTTCTTCAAAAAAACTTTGTTTTAAATTAATTTCGGCATAACGTCTCCAATACAAAGCATTATCATCATCTATTTTTAAAGCTTTCGCTAAATAATAAGCTGCTTTCTGGTAGTTTTCTTGGTTAAAATATATGTTTGTTAACAAAACCCATCCTTTGTCTAATAAAGGATCTTCATGAACTGCTTTTTTGTAATAAGATATTGCCGTTTCTAACTTATCTATTTTCTCATAACACTCTCCAACTCTTATGTACGCATACGCAGTAGGATCGTCTAATTCTAAAGTAATTAAATAATTATCTATTGCATCTTGGTAATTGCCTAATTGCTCTAAAGTTTTGGCTTTTTCTAAATAACCTCCTAAAAAAGATTCATCAATTAAAACTGCATAATCAAAAGAAAGTAAGGCTTCCTCATAATTTTCTAAGACAAAATGTTGTCTTCCTAACTGGTGCCACGCTACTTCGCAATATGGATTAATATCTATATAAGCATCTAAATATTTAATAGCTTCTTCATGTTCATGCTGCATATCGAAACAATACACAATATTGTAAAGCGCAGAATAATCTTCATAATCTGCTTCTATACAATTTGCAAAGCTAATTCTAGCATTTTTAAAATCGTCTAAATACAGATATTCCATTCCCATTAAAGACCAAACATCTATTTTATCTTCTGTTAAATCTAGTGCTTTTTGCAAGTCTAAAATTGCTTCTTTATGAAAACCTTTTTTAGAATTTATAGTTGCTTTTTGAATAAAAACCTCATCGTTATTAGGCGATTCTAACTCAATTCTTTTTAATAATTTTGTAGCTTTATCAATCTCATTTTCAGTTAGGTGCAACTCTACCATCAAAAGTTTTAAATCAATAGAAGCTGGGTGTTGTTCTAACCCCAATTTTATTGCTTTTTTAGCTAAAGATGTTTTACCGGTATCTAAATAATGTACAATGATTTCCTCAAACTCAACCAAATCAAAAAAATAAATATTGTTGGTTTTAAGCATGGATTCAAATTTTAATAGAGACATAACTATGATATTTGAATTATATAATAAAGGTACTGCAACTCTTTTATTTCAGGTAGAACTGTGTTTTTTGTTTTCAACAATTTAATTAACAAAAAACACTTATTTTATTTAGTCTCTAATTATTTTGTGCATACATAAATTTACGCTAATTTTGATTTTCAATAACTATCATCCTAAACTGATAGCATTCTTATGAGCAGAAAAACCTTACTTAACTCAAAAGATATTGAAATTATTCTTCATCGATTAGCTTGTCAGCTAATTGAAAACCATAATGATTTTTCTAATACTGTATTAATAGGCCTGCAACCTAGAGGTTCTTATTTGGCCAATAGACTAGCTAACTTATTAAAAACAGATTACAATATTAAAAACTTAGAGTTAGGTCTTTTAGACATCACATTTTATAGAGATGATTTTAGAAGAAAAGATACGCCTTTAGCAGCAGAAACTACTAAAATGAATTTTCTTGTTGAAGACAAAAAAGTAGTTATTATTGATGATGTTTTATTCTCTGGAAGAAGTATTAGAGCTGCATTAACTGCAATACAATCTTACGGAAGACCAGAAAATATAGAGTTATTGGTTTTAATAGACAGACGTTTTAGTAGACACTTACCAATTCAGCCAAATTACAGAGGTAGACAAGTAGATGCTATTAATGAAGAAAGAGTTCTAGTAACTTGGAACGAGACTCATAAAAAAGACGCTGTTTTTTTAGAACTTAAATAATCTGTAAGCAAGATTTTAAAAATAAAGATGAAGAAAAATAAACAAATATCTAACTTAAAAACTTTGATGTGTCAGAATTAAGCGTAGAACATTTATTGGGTATAAAATACTTAAAACCTAATGATATTGATGTTATCTTTAAAACTGCAGATCATTTTAAAGAAGTAATTAACAGACCAATTAAAAAAGTACCTTCTTTAAGAGATATTACTATTGCCAATTTATTTTTTGAAAACAGTACAAGAACAAAACTAAGTTTTGAACTTGCAGAAAAAAGACTTTCTGCAGATGTTATTAATTTCTCTGCAGGCCAATCTTCTGTAAAAAAAGGAGAAACTTTAATAGATACCGTAAACAACATTTTAGCTATGAAAGTAGATATTGTTGTTATGAGACATGGTAATGTTGGTGCAGGCGTTTTTTTATCTAAACATGTAGACGCAAAAATTATAAATGCTGGAGATGGTACACATGAACACCCAACACAAGCCTTATTAGATTCTTATTCCATAAGAGAAAAACTAGGTTCTGTAAAAGGTAAAAAAATTGTAATTGTAGGAGACATTTTACACTCTAGAGTTGCATTGTCAAACATTTTTGCATTGCAATTACAAGGTGCAAAAGTTAAAGTTTGTGGGCCAACAACCTTAATACCAAAACACATAGCAAGTTTGGGTGTAGAAGTAGAAACAAATTTAAAGAAAGCTTTAGAATGGTGTGATGTTGCCAATGTTTTACGTGTGCAACATGAAAGAATGGATATTAAGTACTTTCCTTCTACTAGAGAATACACACAACTTTTTGGAATAAACCAAGATATCTTAGACAACCTTGGCAAGAAAATTGTTATAATGCATCCAGGACCAATAAATAGAGGTGTAGAAATTACAAGTGACGTTGCAGATTCTAATGATTCTATTATTCTTAACCAAGTAGAAAACGGAGTTGCAGTAAGAATGGCAGTTATTTATTTATTGGCACAACAAATAAAAAGATAAAATGCTTATTACAAAAAAAGACACTTACACACTTATTTCTTCTGATGAAAATTCTTTAAAAGAGTTTCAAAATTCTTTAGATGATAAAGTAAATAAATTAGAAAAAGAACACTTAATACTTCATATTTCTGAAGATATTAACGTAGATAATAAAGATTTTTTGCTATTTTTGAATATAGCCGAACAAAAACAACAAAATGGCACATCATTTGTAGTTATTAATTCGTCTATTAATGTAGATGATTTTCCAGAAAATCTAAATATTGTTCCTACTTTACAAGAAGCAGAAGATATTTTAGAAATGGAAGCAATAGAAAGAGAGTTAGGATTTTAAAAAAGCAACTTAATGGTTAAAAAATTACTTTTTATTTTACTTTTATCGGTTTCTTTTATAGGTTTTTCACAAGATAAATCTGTAGAAAATCTATCTACTGCTCCTAACCCATTCACAACTTCTACTAAAGTTACTTTTAAATCTTCTGTAGACACTTCAGTAATATTAACTGTAAGAAATGTTTTAGGAAAAACTGTTTTCAAAAAAACTTATAAGGTTAAAACTGGTAAAAACAGTATTCCTTTTTATAAAAACGATTTAGCTACAGGAATGTACATTTATAGCATTCAAAACAACAAGAAAGTAATTTCTAAACGTTTTGTTATTAAATGATAAATCTTACTATACTAGGTTGCCACTCTGCAACACCACGTGTAAACGCTTTTCCAACTTCACAATATTTAGAAATTAACAACAATCATTTTTTAGTAGATTGTGGTGAAGGTACGCAACGTCAAATGCGAAAATATAAAGTAGGTTTTTCTAAAATAGACCATATTTTTATTTCTCATTTACACGGAGATCATTTTTATGGTTTGGTTGGCTTATTATCTACTTACGGTATGTTAAGCAGAGAAAAAGAAATGCATATTTTTGGTCCTAAAGGTATTAAAAAAGCAACTTTACAAATGCTAAAAATATCTGAGTCTCATGC
Organism: uncultured Polaribacter sp.; assembly: GCA_963975825.1. Classification (GTDB taxonomy): domain Bacteria; phylum Bacteroidota; class Bacteroidia; order Flavobacteriales; family Flavobacteriaceae; genus Polaribacter. The sequence goes on along the minus strand of CAXBIR010000033.1, from coordinate 22,060 downwards.
AAAATTTAATATGGTTTTTCATGAATTATCTTCTAAAGAAAGTGAGCTTATTTATGAAGATGATAGAGTTACTGTAAAAACAATTCCTTTAACGCACAGAGTTTATACCAACGGTTATTTATTTACAGAAAAAGAGAAACCAAGAAAGCTAAACATGTTAAATATTAGCGGATATCCAGAAATTGATAAAGCAGATTATTTAAACATAAAAGCTGGTAGAGATATTACTTTAACTTCTGGAGAGGTTATTTCTAATAAAGAACTAACAATAGATCCTAAAAAGCCTCTAAGTTATGCTTTTTGTAGCGATACAAGCTATAAACCAGACATTGTACCTATTATTAAAGAGGCAGATTTATTGTACCATGAAGCTACCTTTTTAGAAGACAGAAAAGATTTGGCTAAAAAAACTAAACACTCTACTTCTATTGAAGCTGCTAAAATTGCAGATCAGGCAAATGTTGGAAAACTAATTCTTGGGCACTATTCTGGTAGATACACAGATACTTCTTTATTTCAAAAAGAAGCAAACACTGTTTTTAAAAATGTTGCTTTAGCAAAACCAGGTACTGTTTTTACAGTAGAATAATGGTTATCTAAATTTACTAACTACTGTTTATTTAATATTGATTTGTAGCCAATAAAACTAAAGTACACGCAATTTCACTTTCAATATTATTTTCTTTTAACATCTTTACAAACGGCATGTTTTCTGTACCTGGATTAAAAATAACTCTTTTAGGTGCTAAAGCAATAATATAATTATAGTACTCCTCTTGTCTTTTTGGATTTAAATATAAAGTAACAGTATCAATATCTTTATATTCTACTTTTTCTACATCTATAGAAACCTCTGCAACAATTCCTTTTCTTAAACCAATAGCAACTACATCTATGTTATTTGCTTTTAATTTTTTAATTGCTCTGTTAGAATATCTTTCTGCTTTTAAAGAAGCACCAATAACTAAAGTTTTTTTGCTCATATTATTTTTTACTTTATTTTAATAATTACTGAAACAAAAACAGGTTTCTATCGTCTTTTAGATAATTACTTTGTTTTCATTAAGTAATTGATTTGATTTGAAAAATCCGAGGTAAAATACTTCGGATTTTTTATTTTGTAGCTTGTAGTAGTTTTATTTATTTTCTGCGGCTGCAATAGATGCTTTAATAGCTATTGCAACATTGGCTAAACAAAATATAAAAATGATAATTCCGTTTGTAATAGTATTTTCAAAAACAATAAATTTTGCAAAAATATTTAAAACAGAAATAAACAATGCAATATTAGATAATAGTAAAAGTATTTTATATTTTTTACTCATTTTTGTGGCGTGATTTAATTATGCCAAAACTATAAAAAAAATATTAACCTCTTCTTCCCATTCTATTATTTCTCATTTGAACCATTTTTTTTCTAATGGTTGCAGTATACTCTTTTTTGGTAATCTTTGTTCCTTTATTGGGAGCTTCAATTCCTGCGTCGTCTTGTTTACTAATTATAACTTCTGTACATAAAAGTGTTGTGTTTTCTGCACTTACTTCTAATATTAAACCAGGTAAACCCCAATATTCTGCAGGCCCTTGGGCAACAGGTATTTCTGTTGTGTACCACGCTTCTACCACAATCATTTTTTCTTCAACTTGTTTCTCTTCTTTGTCGTTAGAACGTATATCACTCCAAGAAAAATCGAACCACTTTAACTCTGAATATGGCACAAATGCTTTTGCTTTGTAACAGGTGTATTTTCCAATTTGTTTAGATGCAGTTCCTAAAGACCAATCTATTTTATATAATTTATCTTTCACCAAAAAACGTTTTCCGTAAAATTCTTGAGATTGAACTAATTTATTTTCTTGAATACTTTTATATTGTTCTCCTCTAGTAAAATAACTTCCCCAAGAATCTGTAGCGCCAGAAATGGCATCTATTTTTTCATCTTCTTTAAAAATAGATTCTTGTTTATTAAAGCGTAAAATATAGGTTTTTTCTAATCTATTTTTAAGACGATTTGCAATTTGTTTTTTTTGCGCATCACTTAATTTTGCTCCCCAATTACCCAACTCCATTTTAGATTTTGATACATAAGTTACTTTACCACTAAAATTTTGAGCGTTACTATTTAGAGAAATTAATATTACAAAAGCAAAAACTATTATTTTAAAGGCAGGTAATTTCATAAGTGGGTTGATTTATTGTTTAACAAAAGTACGTAAATATTAAACAATAATTTTAGAGAGTTTAAAAATTTAACACTATTTTAGAACTACAATTTTTAAATAACTAACTGATAATCTTAAAGTAAAACTTCTACAAAACAAAAAAGACTTGTTTTCACAAGTCTTTTTAATTTCTATTTTAATGTAAAATTACCAACGTATAATTACAGAACCCCAAGTAAAACCACTACCAAAAGCAGCTAAAACAACTAAATCGTTCTCTTTTATTTTACCTAATTCCCAAGCTTCTGTTAATGCTATAATTACAGAAGCAGCTGTTGTGTTTCCGTATTTCATGATATTATTAAAAACCTGATCGTCTGATAATTGAAATTTCTTCTGAATAAATTGTGCAATACGTAAATTCGCTTGATGAGGAATTAACATATTAATATCTTCTTTCTTTAAATTATTTGCTTCTAAACCTTCTATAATTGCTTCAGAAAAACGCCCAATTGCATGTTTAAATACAAACTGACCATTCATGTAAGGATAATAAGAAACATCATCAGGATCATTTGCTTCTAAAATCTCAGGAACCCAACGTTGTGTAGATGGTCCTTCTAAAGCCAATTCTTTTGCATGTTTTCCTTCAGAATGTAAATGAGAAGATAAAATACCTTTTCCTGCTTCTTCACTTCTAGACAATACAGCAGCTCCTGCTCCATCTCCAAAAATTACAGATACGTTTCTTCCTCTAGTAGATTTTTCTAAACCTCCAGAATGATTTTCTGCACCAATAACTAAAATGTTTTTATACATTCCTGTTTTTATAAATTGGTCTGCTACAGACATCGCATAAATAAAACCAGAACATTGGTTACGTACATCTAACGCACCAATTGTTGGCATATCTAACATATCTTGTACTTGTACACCTCCACCAGGAAAATACATATCTGGACTTAAAGTTGCAAAAACAATAAAATCGATATCGTCTTTTGTTAAGCCAGCTCTTTCTATTGCAATTCTAGCTGCTTTAGCTCCCATAACTGCTGTTGTATCTCCTGTTTTAGGATCTATCCAACGTCTTTCTTTTATTCCTGTTCTTTCTTGAATCCACTCATCTGAAGTTTCCATAAATTCCTTTAAATCGTCATTTGTTACAACGTTTTCAGGAACATAATGTCCAAGTCCAATTATTTTCGAATTATACATCTTGTATATTTTTAGCTATTTGTTTCAACAGGCTAAATTAGTAAATTTTCTGCTTATGGTAATACTGTCTAAAATGTTATAATTCTGTCATCTTGTCATAATAGATTGTTTGGTATTTTTTTTGCCTATTCAATATCACAAATAATAAATTAAACAAAACGTACATAAAATGGCAAAAGGAAATATTAATGTATCGGTAGAAAACATTTTTCCACTGATTAAAAAATTCTTATACTCAGATCACGAAATATTTTTACGTGAATTAATTTCTAACGGAACAGATGCAACTTCTAAATTAAAGCACCTTATTGCTATTGGTGAAGCTAATACTGAATTAGGTGACGCTAAAATTGAAGTTAGTATAAACAAAGAAGCTAAAACAATTACCATTAAAGATCAGGGTCTTGGTATGACTGCAGATGAGGTTGAAAAATACATTAACCAAATTGCTTTTTCTGGTGCTGAAGAGTTTTTAGATAAATATAAAGACAATGAAGCTGGAATTATTGGGCATTTTGGTCTTGGTTTTTACTCTGCTTTTATGGTTGCAGACAAAGTAGAATTAATTACAAAATCTTTTAAAGATGCACCTGCTGCACATTGGACTTGTGATGGTTCGCCAGAATATACTTTAGTTGAACATGAAAAGTCTGACAGAGGAACAGAAATTATTTTACATGTTGCTGAAGATTCTTTAGACTTTTTAGAAGAAAGTAAAATTGGTGGTTTATTAAACAAATACAACCGTTTTAACCAAGTGCCAATTAAATTTGGAACTGAAGAAATTAACGATCCTGAGTTTACCCCAGCAACTACTAAAGATGCAGAAGGTAAAGAAACGACAGAGCCACATAAAAAAATTACTGTAGATAACATTATTAACAACACAGAACCTGCTTGGACAAAAGCTCCTGCAGATTTAAGTGATGAAGATTATGAAAACTTCTACAGAGAATTATACCCAACACAATTTGAAGAGTCTTTATTCCACATTCATTTAAATGTAGATTATCCTTTTAACTTAACAGGAATTTTATTTTTCCCTAAGTTATCTCAAAGCATGGATATGCAAAAAGACAAGATTCAATTATACCAAAATCAGGTATTTGTAACAGATAATGTTGAAGGAATTGTACCAGACTTTTTACAGATGTTAAAAGGTGTTATCGATTCTCCAGACATTCCATTAAACGTTTCACGTTCTGGTTTACAAGCAGATGGTGCTGTAAAGAAAATTTCTGGTTACATTACTAAAAAAGTAGGCGATAAATTAGCTTCTCTATTCAAAAAAGACAGAGCAGATTTTGAAACTAAATGGAACGACATTAAAGTAATTATTGAATACGGTATGTTGTCTGAAGACAAATTTTACGACAAAGCTCAAAAATTTGCCTTATACCCAACTGTTGGTGGTTCTTACTTTACTTTTAATGAATTAGTTGAAAAAACAAAAGATTCTCAAACAGACAAAGATGGTAAGCATGTAATTTTATACGCTGCAAATAAAGAAGCACAACATAGTTACATACAAGAAGCAACAGCAAAAGGTTATGAAGTTTTAATCTTAGATTCTCCTATTATTTCGCATTTAATGCAAAAATTAGAAGGTGGTGATGCTAAAGTAACTTTCTCTAGAGTTGATGCAGATCATATAGACAACTTAATTAAGAAAGACGATAACGTTATTTCTAAATTATCTGAAGAAGAAAAAACTACTTTAAAGCCAATTATTGAAGGTGCTGTAAATTCTAAATCTTACACGGTACAATTAGAAGCTATGGATTCTGCTTCTTCTCCGTTTATTATTACGGTTCCAGAATTTATGCGTAGAATGAAAGAAATGCAAGCTTCTGGTGGTGGAGGTGGTATGATGGGAATGGGTAATTTTCCAGACATGTACAACTTAGTTGTTAACACAAACAGTCCGTTAGTTTCTAATATTTTAAATAGTAAAGATGAAGCTGAACAAAAACATTTAATTTCTCAAGCTTTCGATTTAGCTAAATTATCTCAGAACCTTTTACATGGTGAAGATTTAACGAACTTCATTAAGCGTTCTTACGAGTTAATTAAGTAAATAAAATCTCTGTTCTGTATAAATAGAATAAGACAAATACCAAAACCTCTTTGTGAAAGCAAAGAGGTTTTTTTATTGCCTAAATAAAAGCACAACTTCCCTTGCAAAATAGCCTACTTAACTAATTACCTGTTTTGTAAACGCTAATTACTCTCTAAGTTTGGTATGTAACTATTAAAAAACATATTATGAAAACTCAAATTAACTTAGAAATTAAACAACCATGTTTAGAAAACTTTAATTCTTTTCAAAAAACAACAAAAGGTGGCTTTTGTGGTTCTTGTGAAAAAGAAGTTATCGATTTTTCTAAAATGTCTTCCAATGAAATTATTAGCTATTTTAAAACAAACACTCATAATAAAACTTGCGGACAATTTAATAAGAAACAGTTTGCTACTTTATCTAAGAAAAAGGAAAGTAAAAGAAAGCTTAGCTTCTTTGGTGGTATTGGTTTAGCTTGTTTATCCTTTTTTACTTTTAGCACTTTAAATGCACAGCAAAAACCAATTAAAAAAGAGATAAAACAACAAAATTCTAAAATTACTGTTGCAGGAATTGTCTCTGATATTTCTGGAGGTTTACCAGGTGTAAGTATTCTTTTACAAGGAACAAATATAGGAACTGAAACAGATTTTGATGGGAAGTTTAAATTTCCACAACAATTAAAAAAAGGAGATGTTTTAATCTTTTCTTATTTAGGTTATGAAACTAAAAAAGTAGTAATAAATTCTAAAAATGCAAATACCAACATTAACTTAAATGTAACGTTTAAAGAAGCTTCTTATGTGTTAATGGGTGCTGTAGATGTAAGACAAGTTTATAAGTCTAACAAAAAATCTTAAGGTAATATTCCATATATGAAATACTTTTTAATCTTTTCATTCCTTTTTACAACTCTAGAAATAACAAGTCAAACATCAGACTTTAAAAATATAAGTTTCAACAAAGCAGACAATATAGCTCAATTATTTTATGGAGAAGATTTATACAATCTTCCTTTACTAACCTATAATTTAACTGCTAAATTAGAAACAGATGTAGAAAAATTTAGAGCAATTTACACTTGGGTTTGCAAAAACATTAAGGGTGATTATTATATGTATAAGAGAATTACAAGAAATCGAAATAAATTAAAAAAAGATAGCATTTCTTATGTAAGTTGGAACAAAGCATATTCTAAAAAAGTCTATAAAAAATTACTAAAGCATAAAAAAACAATGTGTACTGGCTATGCATACCTTATTAAAACAATGGCTGAAATTGCAAATATAGAATGTAAAATTATAGATGGCTACAGTAGAAATACCTCTACTAATATCGAAAAATTATCATCTCCTAATCATTCTTGGAACGCTGTAAAACTAAACAACAAATGGTATTTAGCAGACGCTACATTATCTAGTGGTTATACAGATTTAAGTATCAATACATTTATTTTCGATTATAATGATGGTTACTTTTTAGCTGATCCAAAATTATTTGTTCAGCAAAATTATCCATTAGATAATAAATGGACTTTGTTAAACACACAACAATTTAATATCACAAATTACTTAAGTGCACCTTTAATTTATACTGCTGCTTTTAAGCATAACTTATACCCAAATTCATCTTTAAAAATGAATTCAGAAACACTCATAAATAAAACAATTCATTTTAAATATCAGTTTTTAGAAAAGCTAGCATTAGATAAAATAGAACTAAAAATTAACGAAGAATATTTTGCAATTAAAAAGGCAATTACTAGTGTTTTAAAAGGTACAAACACAGTTAATATTAGCTTCAATTTCGACAAAAAAGGAATTTATGATGTTCATTTATACTACAAAAACGAAATTATTGCAAGCCAAACTATAAGGGTGAAAACAAATTAGAATAGTTACTACATCAATTTTATCAACTAAAAAATAAGTAGTAGATTTATCTTTTTAAATATACTATTTTATGAAGTGGAGAAGCAACAAGAAAAGTAGCAATGTAGATGATAGAAGAGGCGCATCTTCTGGCAGTAGTTCTGGTGGTGGATTAAACCCAATGTTAATTGGTTTACTTCTAAAATTAGTTACCTCTAAAAAAGGACTAATTATTGTTGCCATAGTTGCTGGTGTTATGTACTTTACTGGTAATAATCCTTTAAACTTTTTAACAGGAAATACCAATAATCAAATACAAAACTCTAATTACGAAGGCACTGCAAAAGAAAAAGAATTAGCAGTATTTAGCAATAGAGTTTTAAGAAGTACAGAAGATGTTTGGAATCAAATTATACCAAACTATAAAGAACCTATATTAGTACTTTTTACAGGTTCTGTAAACTCTGCTTGTGGCTCTGCATCTAGTGCAACAGGACCTTTTTATTGCCCTGGAGACGATAAGTTATATATAGATTTAAGTTTTTTTGAAGAAATGGCAAGAAAACTAAATGCTCCTGGAGATTTTGCACAAGCTTATGTGATTGCACATGAAGTTGGGCATCATATTCAAAACCTAACAGGAATGAATAGAAAAGTACAATCTATGAGAGGTAAAGTAAGCCAAACAGAATACAATAAGCTATCTGTAATGTTAGAATTACAAGCCGATTTCTATGCAGGTGTTTGGGCACATCATGCCAAAAATATGGAGTTAATTTTAGAAAGAGGAGATTTAGAAGAAGCTTTAAATGCAGCAAATGCTATTGGAGACGATCGTTTACAAAAACAATCTACTGGTAGAGTTGTACCAGATTCTTTTACACATGGTACATCTGCACAAAGAATGCGTTGGTTTAAAAAAGGTTTTGAAACTGGCGATGTAAACCAAGGAGATACTTTTAACGCAAGATCATTATAATTTAAAGAGTAATGTTTACAATACAAAAAGCTACTATTAAAGACGTAGAAGCATTGGTAAAAGTTAGCAAAAAAGCTTTCTTTTTAGCGCATAAAGAAGCCATTCCTAAAGAAATAATGGATGCATATATTCAACAAAATTTTAACGAAGAGAATATTATTAAGGAAATTAATAATGTTAATTATGAGTATCGTTTAATTTTTTCTGATGGAAATTTAGCAGGCTATTCTAAGGTTATTTTAAACCAACCAAACCAACATGTAACAGAAGAAAACGTTACTAAAATGGAACGTTTATATTTAGATGAAACTTTTTTTGGACTAGGCTTAGGTAAAGCGTTATTTAAATATAATTTAGAACTTGCTAAAAAAGAAAATCAAAAAGGAATTTGGCTATACGTTTGGGTTAAAAACTACAGAGCAATAGATTTTTATACCAAAGCTGGTTTTAAAGAAATTGCACCTTATGATTTTCCTATTTCTGAAACAGAAACAAGACCAAATTATGTTTTATATTTAAAATTTTAGTGAATTTTCAAGAAAATAAAATGAAGCGCAAAAGGTAAAATCTTTTATTATCTTTGAAGAAACCAACCTTCAAATGAAAAAGATATTTTTTACGCTACTATTGTTTACTACTGCCATATTTAGTCAAACAGACACCGAAGTTTACGTATATGACATTGTAGAAACCAAAAATAAAATAGATTTACAAAACGGAATTAACATTTCTAACAGTAAAGGCTATGATAGTCAGCCATATTTTTTTGATGACAAAAGAGTCATTTTTGCAGCTACTAGAAATGGAAATACAGACATTGCTTTGTATGATTTAAAACAAAACAACCCTAGTTTATATTATATTTCTAATACTGAAAATGGTGGAGAATATTCGCCACAAAGAATACCAAACTCTAGTAATATTTCTGCAGTTAGATTAGATAAAGATGGTTTACAGAGGTTTTATAGTTACAATTACAAAACTAAAGTATCGAAAGAATTAATAGCAGATTTAAAAGTGGCTTATCCTACATGGTATAATGCCAACACCGTAATTGCTGTTAGTATTATTAATGATTCTTTAGAACTTTATGTGGTAGATTTAAAAAAGAAAACACATATTTCTGTGGCTAAAAATGTAGGTAGATCTGTTCATAAAATTCCAAACTCTAACTTAGTTAGTTTCATTAACAAAGAAAATAAAGATGCTTGGTTGTTACAATCTTTAAATCCTGTTACCAAAGAAATTAAAACAATTACACCAATTGGTAGATCAGAAGATATTACTTGGTTACCAAATGGAACATTCTTAATTTCTAAAAACAAATCTATTTATCAATTTAACCCAGAAAAAGATAAAAATCCACGCTTATTTTATAGTTTTTCTGACGAGAATATTAATAATATTTCTAGAATGGCAGTAAATGCTTCAGGAACAAAAATAGCAATTGTTGCAGAAACTTCACCTAGACATTTAGCCCAAGAACAATTAGAAGGTTATAATAACAGAGATATAGAAGCTTTTTTAAAACCATATGCAAAAGATGTAAAAGTCTATAGTTTTCCTAATAAATTAAATTATGAAGGAATAGAAAACATGAGAAAACGATATACAGGTTTTTTCAAAAACACCCCAGATTTACACTGTAAATTGGTAAATAGAATTGTATATAAAGACAAGGTTATAGACCATGAATTGGTTACTTCTAATGGTGCAGAGTTTAAAGCTGTAGCTATTTACACAATAAAAAACGGCAAAATTTCTTCAGTAACTTTTATGTAAAAAATTAAAAAACAATCTAAATAATTATGCTATTCTCTTTATTAATCGTAATATTGCAATAAACAAATAAGCATGGGTTTAACTAAGACAGAAATATTTACAAAAGAGCAAAATGAAATTGCTGCCATTGCCAAAGTATTAGGGCACCCTGCAAGAATAGCTATTTTAGAATTTTTAATTAAACTAAAATCTTGTGTTTGTGGAGACTTGGTTAAAGATATTGGTTTGGCGCAACCTACAATTTCTCAGCATTTAAAAGAATTAAAAAAAGTAGGACTTATAAAAGGTACCATTGAAGGTACAAGTGTTTGTTATTGTATAGACAATGAGAATTGGGACAAGATAAAAAACACTTTAAATATTTTTTTAAATAAAAACGAAACAGAAAACTGTTGTTAAAAAATAGAAATATTAAAAACATGTATCAAACAATTAAAGAAACTATCTCTTCATTAGATCATAGTAAATTATCTGAAGAAAGGAAAATTATTTTACAACCTTTAATAACATTTATTAAAGAAAAGAATAGTGCTGATAAAGAAATTTCTCTAAATTTTATTTGTACTCATAATTCTAGAAGAAGTCATTTAACACAAATATGGGCTCAAACAATGGCTTGTTACTTTAATATAAAAAATGTAAGTTGTTATTCTGGAGGCACAGAAGCAACTGCAATGTTTTCTGAGGTAGTGAATACATTAAAAATTAACGGTTTTGAAATACATAAAATTTCTAATGAAACAAACCCTGTTTATGCAGTTAAATTTGATGGAAATACTCAACCTATAATAGGTTTTTCTAAAAAATACGATGCTAAATTTAATCCTGATGCTGGTTTTGCTGCAATTATGACATGTTCTCAAGCAGATGGTGGTTGTCCTTTTATTTTAGGTGCAGAAAAAAGAATTCCTGTTACCTACGAAGACCCTAAATTATTTGATGGTAAAGAAAATCAATCAGAAAAATATCTAGAAAGAAGCTTACAAATAGCATTAGAAATGCATTATGTATTTTCTAAAATAGCATAAATAAAAAATAGAAATTATGAAATTAACAGAAATTAAAAAACACTTAAAAAGTTTAGATAAAATTGGTTTTCAATTACCAAACGGAGATTTAGTTGCAAGTCATTTTCATGTAACAGAAGTTGGTAAAATAACAAAGAATTATATAGACTGTGGTGGTAAAGTAAGAAATGAAGAAACCATTAGCTTTCAACTTTGGGAAGAAAATGATTACGACCATAGATTGCACCCAGATAAATTATTAAACATCATAGAACTGTCTGAAAAAATGTTTCAGTTTGATGATTTAGAAATTGAAGTAGAATACCAAGGAAAAGAAACTATTGGAAAATACAATTTAGATTTTAACGGAACTAACTTTCTGTTAACTTCTAAATTAACAGCTTGTTTGGCAGAAGATGCTTGTGGAATTCCGCCTAAAAAAACAAAATTAGTTTTTTCTGAAATTGCTACAGGTAATTCTTGCGAACCTGGTTCTGGTTGTTGCTAATATTATAAATAGAGAAATATCAGTATAAAAAAAGCGATTTAGTTTAAAACTAAATCGCTTTTTTTATTTGTATCAAGAAAAACTACTCTTCTAACTCAATATTTTTAGAATTTTCAGAATACGTTCTCCATTTCTCTAAACAATCTGTAATATCTTTAGGTACTTCAGAATTAAACTGCATAAACTCGCCAGTTGTTGGGTGTGTAAAACCTAATGTTTTAGCGTGTAAAGCTTGTCTTGGTAACACCTTAAAACAGTTGTGTACAAATTGCTTGTACTTTGTAAAAGTGGTTCCTTTTAAAATATCATCTCCACCATAACGCTCATCATTAAAAAGTGTATGTCCAATATGTTTAAAATGCGCTCTAATTTGGTGTGTTCTACCCGTTTCTAACTTACACTGTACTAAAGTAACATACGTAAGTCTTTCTAAAACTTTAAAGTGCGTAACTGCGTGTTTTCCAAAATCTCCATCAGGAAAAACAGCCATTTGTAAACGGTTTTTTAAACTTCTACCAATGTTTCCTTCTATTGTACCTTCATCTGCATCTATATTTCCCCAAACTAAGGCATAATATAAACGTTCTGTAGTTCTATCAAAAAATTGTTTCGATAAATTAGCCATTGCAAATTCTGTTTTTGCAACTACTAACAAACCACTAGTATCTTTATCTATTCTATGCACCAAACCTGGTCTTTCATTAGAATTGGTTGGTAAGTTTTCTATATGATGAATTAAACCATTTACTAAAGTACCAGAATAGTTTCCATGCCCTGGATGCACCACCATTCCTGCTGGTTTATTTACTACAATTACAGCATCATCTTCATAGATAATATCTAAAGGAATGTCTTCTGCAACTAATAAACTTTCTGCTGGTGGATATGATAAAACAACTCTAACAACATCGTTTGGTTTTACTTTATGATTCGATTTTACAGCAACATCGTTCACCAAAACATTTCCTGCTTTTGCAGCTTGTTGTAGTTTACTTCTAGTAGCGTTTTCTATAAAATTCATTAAAAACTTATCTACACGCAAAGGTTCTTGACCTGCAGTTGCTACAAAATTATGATGTTCGTATAATTCTTCGTTTTCTATGTCTTGATTCTGATTTTCTTGCAAAATTGTTCTTCTAATTATTACTATTAATACTTACTGTAAAACGTTTTATTAACGTCCATTACCATCACCTAAAACTAAATCTACAATAGAATTTAGTGGCAATTTATCTCCTTCGTTTACAATTTTTCCTTTAAAACGCAATCCTCTAACAACATCTTTACCAATGTCATTTACATACGTAAATTTAGTACCAACAATTAATCCTCTTGCTCTTAATTGAGAAGAAGCTTGTCTTTTTGTTCTACCGTTCAAATCTGGTATAGATACATCTCTATATTTAGACGGATTTAGTGTTAAATATATTTTTCGCTTTTCTTTTACAAAATCTCCTGCTTCTGGAGATTGTTCTATCACAGATTTTTTTGGATAATCTGGATTAAAACTAGCGCTATCTATAATTTTAAAATCTAAATTTAATTCTTTCAACTTTCTATCTACCTCTTCTAGACTTAACTTCTGTAAGTCTGGTACTTGTATTTTTTGGCTATGATTGGTGGTTACTCCCAACCAAAATTTAAGCACAAAAATAATCAACAATAAACCAACAATAGCAATAGCTATTTGTACAAAAAAAGTTTTACTTTTTAAAAACTGAATCAAACTCATAATCATTTTTTTAATGGCACAAAGATATAAAAACTAAACGTTGCTAATTCTATTTATATTTTGATAAATTTGTTTTATTATTTTTTATAAAATGAAGAAAAATATTGCCATAATAATGGGTGGTTATTCATCCGAAGTACACATTTCTATAAAAAGTGGAAATGTAGTATACAACCACTTAAACAAAGATAAATACAACTCTTTTAGAGTCTTAATTCTAAAAGAAAAGTGGGTTGCTTTAGATGCTGAAGAAAATGAATACGTAATTAATAAAAACGACTTTTCTTTTGTTCTTAATGAAAAGAAAGTTGTTTTTGATTGTGTTTTTAATGCAATTCATGGTGCTCCTGGAGAAAACGGGCAGATATTAGCCTACTTAAACCTTATTCATTTAAAACATACTTCTGCCCCATTTTATCAAATGGCACTTACCTTTAATAAAAGAGATACTTTAAGTGCTGTAAAAGCTTATGGCATTAAAGCTGCAACTTCTATTTACTTAAATAAAGGTGATGCAATTAACCTAGATACTATTATAGATAAAGTTGGCTTGCCTTGTTTTATAAAACCTAACAATGCAGGTTCTAGCTATGGTATTTCTAAAGCACATACCAAAGAAGCTATTCTACCAGCCATTGAAGTTGCGTATAAAGAAGATTCAGAAATTTTAATAGAATCTTTTTTAGACGGTACAGAAGTTTCTGTTGGGGTAATTCAATATAAAGGTGCAACTAAAGTTTTACCAATTACAGAAATTGTTTCAGAAAATGATTTCTTTGATTATGAGGCTAAATATGAAGGAAAGTCTCAAGAAATTACACCCGCAAGAATTTCTAAAAAACAACAAGAAAAGGTAGAAAAAGTTGCTAAGAAAGTATACGAAATCTTAAATATGTCTGGTTTTTCTAGATCGGAATATATTTTTGTAAATGATGAACCTTATTTCTTAGAAATGAATACCGTACCAGGTTTAACTGAAGAAAGTATTTTACCACAACAAGCACAAGCAGCAGGTATTTCTCTAGAAGCATTATTTGACAATGCCATAACTGCTGCCTTAAACACATAAAATTAATGTTCGTTTTAATTTAAAATGAACTAAAAATAAAAAACTATGAAAAGAGCAATTTTTCCAGGATCATTTGATCCAATTACCTTAGGGCATTTTGATATTATTGAAAGAGGTGTTACGCTCTTTGATGAATTAATTATAGCAATTGGTGTAAATGCAGATAAAAAATACATGTTTTCTTTAGAACAACGCAAACAGTTTATAGAAGAGTGCTTTAAAGACAATCCTAAAATAAAAGTAGTTACCTATACAGGTTTAACTGTACATTTTTGTGAACAAAATAACGTAGATTTTATTTTAAGAGGACTTAGAAATCCTGCAGATTTTGAATTTGAAAAAGCCATAGCACACACCAATAGAGATTTAGCGGCCATAGAAACAGTATTTTTATTAACAGCTGCTAAAACTTCTTATATTTCTTCTTCTATTGTTAGAGATGTAATTAGAAATAATGGAGATTATACCAAATTAGTACCCAATCCTGTTCGTATTTAATAAAAACTAATAATGAAAAACCTACTACTATTAAGTTTCGCTATTTTTATTTTTTCTTGTAATTCTTCTTCTAAAGAGGCTATAGATTTTACTACAAAATTTGAACAATCTGAAGGAAAAGAAACTCCAGAATACAAAGACATTATATCTTATTATGAACAATTAGCTGAAGAATATTCGCAAATTTCTGTGTTTACCTTTGGGCAAACAGATGCTGGTGAACCTTTACACTTGGTCGTTTACAACAGAGAAGGTGTGTATAATATTGATGAAATTACAAATTCTACAAAAAATAGAATTTTAATAAACAACGGAATTCACCCAGGAGAATCTGATGGAATTGATGCTTCTATGATGCTTTTAAGAGACATTGTACAAAACGATTCTTTACAACAGAAGTACAAAAACTCTTTAATAGCTGTAATTCCTGTGTACAATGTTGGGGGTTCTTTAAATAGAAATTCTCATACTAGAACAAACCAAAACGGACCTTTAGAATACGGTTTTAGAGGAAACGCAAGAAATTTTGATTTGAACAGAGACTTTATAAAACAAGACACAAAAAATGCTGCCGCTTTTGCTGAAATTTTTCACACTGTAAAACCAGATATTTTTATAGACAATCATGTAAGTAATGGTGCAGACTATCAATATGCAATTACCCATTTATTTACACAACATAATAAGTTAGGTGGTAATTTAGGAAACTTTTTAGAAACAAAAATGCGTCCAGAAATGGAAGCTTCTCTAAAAGAAAAAAACATTATAATTACACCTTATGTAAATGTTTGGGGTAATACACCAGAAGCTGGTTTTTCTCAATTTTTCGACTCGCCAAGATATTCTACCGGGTATACAACTTTGTTTAACACACTAGGTTTAATGGTAGAGACGCATATGTTAAAGCCGTATAAAATTAGAGTAGAACAAACTTATGAATTGCTGTTTTCTGCATTAAATTTCTCAGAAAAAAACACTGATGCTATAAAGGAGTTAAGAGCTAATGCTGTAGCAGAAATTTTGGCTAAAAAAACATATCCTATTACGTATAAAGTAGATCGAAAAAACCCAACAACACTAAACTTTAAAGGGTATGAAGCTAGCTATATAGATAGTAAAGTAACCAACGGAAAACGTTTGTTTTATGATACTACAAAGCCTTTTGAAAAAGAAACAAAATACTACAATAACTTTGTAACAGATACAGAAATTACCATACCTAAAGCATATATTTTACAACAAGGTTGGCATAAAGTTGTAGATCGATTAGAAAATAACAATATAGAATTTACTCGTTTTACAAAAGATACCATAATTAATGTAGAGGCACATCATATTGCAGATTATAAAACAAGAAATGCTGCATACGAAGGTCATTATTTACATTACAACACCACCGTTTCTAAAACTACAAAAGAAGTTACTTTTAGATCGGGAGATTTATTAATACCTACTAACCAAAACGGAGTTAGATATTTGCTAGAAACATTAGAAGCAGCAGCTACAGATTCTTTTTTTAATTGGAATTTTTTCGATACTGTTTTACAGAAAAAAGAAGGATATTCTGCCTATGTTTTTGAAGATATTGCTGCAGATTTTTTATCTGAAAACCCAGAAATAAAAACACAACTTGAAGATAAAATAAAAAATGATGAGGCTTTTGCTAAAAACCCAAGAGCACAATTAGATTTTGTATATAAACAAACTCCTCATTACGAACCAGCACACCTGCTGTTACCCATATTTAAATTATTTTAATTTATGACATTACATAAAATATACAAGAAAATTATAGTGAGAATTAATGATCTGTTCTATCAACTTGGTATAAACAGAGATAAAGACGTTCTTGTTTATTTAGGTGTTAACCATGGCCAAGGTTTAAGCAGTATATTTAGAAACTATAAAAAATGCTACGCTTTTGAAGCTAATCCAGAAATTCATAAATTAGTTTCAAAAAGATTTAAAAAATACAAAGATGTTACAATTATTAATGCGGCTGTTTCCAAAGAAGAAGGAGAAATCGAATTTAATATTAGTAACAATGGCGTAAGCTCTTCTATAGGTTCATTCGATGAAAATTGGACTAATAAAGAAGTAAAAATGATAAAAAAAATAAAAGTGAAATCTATTAATTTATTAAACTTTTTAGAAAGTAAAAACATCACTTTTATAGACGACTATCATAGCGATATTCAAGGCTATGATTTAGAGGTTTTAAAAACAATTAAACCTTTTATAGATGCTAAGAAAATTGGTGCAATAACATCTGAAGTTGCTAAAGACAAATATCGAAACATATATGCAGATTTACCTGATAATAATGAAAGTGCTTTTAATGATTTGTTAAGTGAAAACTATACACTTGTTAGTAAAGGTGAAGGAATTCTTATAGAAGGCGAATTTAAAGAAGTTCCAGATTCTTGGTGGGAAATGGATTGCATGTGGAAACTAAAACAAAACTAAGTGTTGTGAAATATTTTATCCTTTTAATTTTTACAGTATTATTTATTTCTTCTTGCAAAAACCCACAAATTAAAAAAGAAAAAAATGCTATTTTCTACGTAGGAACTTATACAAATAAAGATAGCAAAGGAATTTATAAATACAGTCTATCTGAAAAAGGGAAAATTGATAGTTTGGGTTTGGCAACTTCTGTATTAAACCCAAGTTACTTAACAAAGTCTGCAGATAAAAAAACTCTTTTTGTTGTTGAAGAAACAGATAAAAACGGAACGGGTTTTGTACGTTCTTATAAAATTAAAAACGATTCTTTAGAATTTTTAAGTAAACAAGAAAGTGGCGGAGCACATCCTTGTTTTATTGCTATCAATAAAGAAAACTACCTACTTACCGCAAATTATACAGGAGGAAACGTAGGTTTATTAAAAGCAAAAAAATCTGGAGAATTGTCTACTTTACTAGACACACAACAACACATAGGTAAAGGAACCACAAACAGACAAGAAAGTGCTCATGCACATTCTGTTTGGTTTCATCCAACTAAAAAAGAAATTATTTCTGTAGATTTAGGTACTAATGAACTTTGGTTTTCTACCATAGATGCATCAAAAAACAGCTTTAATTTTACCAATCAGAAAAAACTACAAATGGCTCCTGGTGCTGGCCCAAGACATTTAACTTTTCACCCAACTAATAATTGGATCTATGTTTTAAACGAACTAAACAATACCGTTTCTCTTGTTAAAGAAAAAGACGCTATCTATTATGTAGAAACTTCAATTTCTACTTTACCTAAAACTTTTACAGAATTTAGTAAAGCAGCAGATATTCATATTTCTAATGACGGCTTATTTCTATACGCCTCTAATAGAGGGCACGAGTCTATTGTAATTTATAAAGTGAATCCAGAAAACGGTTATTTAACCAATGTAGGCTATCAAAATGTAAGAGGAGAACATCCTAGAAATTTCTCATTAAGTCTCGATAATAAATTTCTCTTAGTAGCAAACCAAGACACCAACAATATCATTTCTTTTAAAAGAAATAAAGAAACGGGTACATTAACTTTTGTAGATGAAATTTCTGCACCAACACCTGTTTGTATTTTGTTTTAAACAGACCTATACATTCATAAAAATGCATGTTCTTTTTAGAAGTTAAAAAAACTCTTTCAATCTCTTTTTATTTGTAACTTGTACTTCTAAAATTTCTACAAGTGAATACAAACTTATTAATAAACGGAAAATCTTACACTATTAACGCACAAGAAGATACGCCACTTCTTTGGGTTATAAGAGATATTGTTGGCCTTACAGGAACCAAGTTTGGTTGCGGAGTTAGCCAATGTGGCGCATGTTCTGTACTTATAAATGGTACTCTTACAAAATCTTGTAGCATACCCGTTTCTTTTGCTGTAGATAAAGAAATTTTTACAATTGAAGGAAGCTCAGAAAATTTAGAGTTCTTAAGACAAGCATGGAATGATGGAAATGTACCACAATGTGGATATTGCCAATCAGGACAATTAATTGCAGCTACTTCTCTACTCGACGCTACAGAAAACCCTACAGACCAAGACATAGACAATGCCATGAGTGGTAATATTTGTAGATGCGGAACTTATACTAGAATTAAAAAAGCAATACACGAAGCAGTGGCACTTAAAAACAAAGCATCATGAGTAAAATTCAGAAAATAGACAGAAGAGATTTTGTAAAGTTATTTGGTTTGGCAACAGGTGGTATTATTTTAGGCTGTTCTGTTTCATCAGATAAAAAAGACTTTATTCCTTCAGAAAATAAAACAGGTTTTAATCCGAATGTATTTGTACAAATAGAAAAGAATGGAAATGTAACCTTAATTGCGCCACGTTCTGAAATGGGACAAGGAATTAGAACTTCTTTAGCTTCTGCAATTGCAGATGAGTTAGAAGCAGATTGGGCGTTGGTTACTGTTAAACAAGCCATTGGACATGAAAAATACGGAAATCAAAATACAGATGGTTCTAGAAGTGTAAGAACCAGATTAGAACCGTTGCGTAAAATGGGTGCAACAGCAAAAATGATGTTGATTGCTGCTGCTGCAAAAAAATGGAACGTACCTGCTACAGAATGTATTGCAGAAAACCATTATGTAATTCATAAAAATACAAACGATAAAATTTTCTTCGGAGACTTGGTAGAAGATGCAGCTAAAATAGCTATTCCTTCAGAAGAAACTATTCAACTTAAAAAAGTAGAAGACTTTAAATTTATTGGTAAAACTTTAAAAAGTGTAGATTTAAAAGATTTTACAAACGGAACTGCTACTTATGGTATAGATGTTCGTATACCAAACATGAAATTTGCTGCCATTGCTAGGTGTCCTGTTGCTTTTGGTTCTGTAAAAAGTTTCAAAAAAAATAG
This sequence comes from uncultured Polaribacter sp., assembly GCA_963975825.1. GTDB lineage: Bacteria > Bacteroidota > Bacteroidia > Flavobacteriales > Flavobacteriaceae > Polaribacter. Next base: position 2,309 of record CAXBIR010000033.1, on the reverse strand, counting down.
GGCAGAAAAAGTTGCTGGAGTTTCACAAATATTTAAACTAGAAAGATTAGTACCACCAACAGGAAAATTCTTTGGTATGTTTGGTGGAGTTGCTGTTATTGCAGACAATACTTGGGCTGCTTTTCAGGGAAAATTAGAATTAGATGTTGAATGGGATAATGGTACAAATGCATCTTTTGATACAGAAGAATTCAAAAAAACACTTACAGAACGTGTTCATAAAACAGGGAAACTAGTTCCTGGTAGCCATGGTAATGTTCAAACAGCTTTTAATGCTGCAGACAAAACAATAGAAGCTACTTATCACGTTCCTTTTTTAGTACACGCTCCTATGGAAGTACCCAATGCTACAGCTTGGTTTCAAGGAGATAAAATAGAAGTTTGGGCACCTGTACAAGATCCACAAACTGCTAGAAGCGAGTTGGCACATTTTTTTGAAATTGCTGAAGAAAATATTACCGTAAACGTAACCTTTTTAGGTGGCGGATTTGGTAGGAAATCGAAATCTGATTTTGTAGTAGAAGCCGTTGCTATTTCTAAAGAAATTAACGCACCTGTACAAGTTGTTTGGACGCGTGAAGATGATGTACAACACAGTTTTTATCATGCAACAAGTGCACAGTATTTAAAAGGTGGTTTAGATACAAAAGGAAACGTAACTAGTTGGATGCAAAGAGTTGGTTTCCCTTCTATTGTTTCTTCTTTTAAACCCCTATCAGATTATGGTTCTGGTTTCGAACTTGGTCAAGGTTTTACAAAGAACCCATATAACTTAAAAAATTTCAGATTAGAAAACGTAAAAGCAGAAGCCAATGTAAGAATTGGTTGGTTGCGTTCTGTTGTGCATATTCATAGTGGTTTTGGTAACAATTCTTTTGTAGATGAATTGGCTTTTGCAGGCAAAAAAGATCCTGTGCAGATGCACTTAGACCTACTAGGTACAGAAACACCAAGTCTAGAAAAAACAGCACTACAATATAGCAGCAGCAGAATGGCAGACGTTTTAAAACAGACCGCTAAAATGGCTAATTGGGGAAAACAATTACCAAAAAACCATGGTTTGGGTGTGGCTATACACTATAGTTTTTACAGTTATGTAGCTACTATTGTAGAGGTTTCTGTTACTAATAAAAAAGTAAAAATAGAAAATGTGTTTACCACTATAGATTGTGGTTTGGCTTTAAATAAAGACAATATTAAGAATCAATTAGAAGGCGCAGCCATTTTTGGAATGTCTTTGGCAATGTATGGTAAAATTTCGGCCAAAGATGGTGCTGTAGAACAGCATAATTTTTTCGATTACCAAATGGCACGCATGAAAGATGCGCCTAAAATTCATGTACATATTATGGACAAAATGCACGAACCACCAACAGGAGTTGGTGAACCTGGTGTACCTGTAATGGCACCTGCAATTTGTAACGCCATTTTTAATGCAACTGGGCAACGTGTAAGAAGTTTGCCTTTAATAGACTTAGATTTGGTTTAAATGATACTATAAAGGAGTAGGCGTTTTTAAGAATACTTAAACACTCCTACTCCCTTCTTTATATGTAGTAATACCAGCCTTTAACTTTCTTTTCATTTTAAGAGATGGTTGGTAATTAATATGAAATTTCTTAATATTCTCATTTACACTTAATGTTTCTGGTGCAGTTGCAGCAACTCCGCTAAAACCCATTTTAAATTTACCAACATCTCCTAAATCTACAATTTTACCTTCACTTAAATAAAAATCTAACTTTTTACCCAAAGCCATTAATACCGCTTTTACATCTACTTCGTGTAAAGTACATTCATTGCTTATACTTTCGCTTAACGTATCTAAATCTATAGTACCTGTATTTACCGCTTGTAAAATGTACTGCTCCTCTTTATTTTTTATACTATTACTTCTTTTGGTTATTCTATAACGTAATGCCATAACTATGTACTTTTTTTTGTATATTTATAAAACTTAGAAACTACCTAATCTTTAAGGTATTAAAACACTTCTTTGTAAAAATACTACATTTTATTACTATTTATACTAGTATATACTACTACTTTTATACATTTATACTAAAAATTTTATAAATTAGCTACGGTGCTATGATGTTAAGGTGTAGGGTGTGTGTTAAATTGAATGCTGATTGACGTATAACTTTAACCTACTTTGCTTAGAATATTGCAAATAGTTTTTCACTTAAGATGACTTTAAAATGCAGTAGTTTAACCATAACTACTAGTATAAAAACCTAGTTTATTAATTATATGAAAAAAATTGAAGTTGTAGCTACAATAATATATTTTGAAAATGAAATTTTCTG
>CAXBIR010000032.1:0-28709 GCA_963975825.1 uncultured Polaribacter sp. | reverse complement strand
ATGATGCAAATGATGAAAGGAATGAAATAAAATATACAAAGCTGCTTTAAAAGCAGCTTTTTTTATATAACAAATGCAAAATAACACTGGCTTTTTATCAACCTTTAAAAAATATAAAAATTTTATTTTCATATTTTTTGGAATCGCTGTTTTTTTAGTTTCTAAAAATTATGGCATGTTTTGGGACAATGTCTTGTTTGCTTCAAAAATGGGAACTCATTTGTATGAGAATTCTTTATTTAATTGGAATATCCCAAATAGTTTTGACCCTGGTCACCCACCCTTTTTAGGGTTTTTATTAGCAGTTTTTTGGAAAATATTTGGTTACAATTTATGGGTAAGTCACCTATTAATGTTACCATTTATAATTGGTTTTTTATATCAATTGTATGAATTTGTAAGTTATTTTGTAAAAAAAGAACTATTTAAAATTCTAGCTTTTTTATTATTGATTGCAAACCCAACAGTTGCTGCAAGCTTTGTTTTAGTTAACCCAGAAATAATAATTCTATTCTTTTTCTTTTTAGCAATAAACGGATTATTAAAACAAAAAAACACGTTAAAATTTATTGGTTTATTCTTTTTAAGTATTGTTTCTTACAGGGCAATGATGCTTTTTGCTGGAATTTTTCTTTTTGATGTTTTAAATAATTTATACATCAATAGAAAAAAAATTAAAACAATTTTAAATTTAAATTTTTTACTTTTCTATTTTTTAGCAAGTATACCTGCATTTCTATTTGTTTCTTGGAGATTGGCAACAAAAGGCTGGTTACAAACACACCCAGATTCTCCTTGGGTAGGTTTATGGCAATTTGCTTCGCTAAAAGTATTCTTTAAAAACTGTGTAGTTTTAGTTTGGCAATATTTAGATTTTGGCAGAATTTTTATCTTTCTATTTATAATTATCAGTTTCTTTTTCTTTGGAAAAAAAATAGTAAAACCTTTAAAAAACAAAGAACTTTTACTATTATCTATTTGCTCAGTTTTATCTATAGTTGTAGTAAGTTTATTAGCTACAAATAGTTTCGGTCAAAGATATTTCTTAGTTTCTTACGTTGGTTTTATATTATTAAGTTTTTTAATATTAATAGAAAACTACAAATCAAAGAAAATAATTTATGCTATCTTATTTTTTGGTCTCATCTCTGGTAATTTATGGGTGTATCCTAAAAAAATTCCACAAGGTTGGGATGCTACTTTAGCACACATACCTTATCATTCTTTGCGTTTAAAAGCAATTAAATATTTAGATTCAGAAAACATTAAAATAGAAAATGTAGCCACTTTTTTTCCTAATATAAACACTATTCATAATATAGATTTATCTAAAGATCAAAGAAAATTTGCTAGTTTTAATGACACAAAAAAATATGCTTTTTACAGTAACGTTTATAATTTATCTGATGAAAATCTAAATAAATTAGAAAAAGAGTACACTGTTTTAAAACAATTCAATAATTTTAACATCAATATTACAATTTATACTTTAAAAGAAAAATGATTTTATTAGACGGAAAAAAAACAGCTTCAGATATTAAAGAAGAAATCGCTTTAGAAGTTAGAGATTTAAAAGACAATGGAAATAAAACACCACATTTAGCAGCAATTATAGTTGGTAATGATGGCGCAAGTATTACTTACGTAAATGCGAAAGTAAAAGCTTGTGAACGTGTTGGTTTCGAATCTACTCTAATAAGATTGCCAGAAGAAACTACCGAAGATGATTTATTAAATGAAATTGCTATTTTAAATATTGATAATGATATTGATGGTTTTATAGTACAACTTCCTTTACCAAAACATATTAACGAGCAAAAGGTATTAATGGCTATAGATCCAGATAAAGATGTAGATGGATTTCACCCAACTAATGTTGGTAAAATGGCGTTAAACTTACCAACTTTTATTTCTGCTACTCCTTTTGGAATTCTAGAATTATTAGAAAGATATAAGGTAGAAACTTCAGGAAAACACGTGGTTGTTTTAGGAAGAAGTCATATTGTTGGTAGCCCAATGAGTATTTTACTTTCACAAAAAAGAAATGTTGGTAATGCAACAGTTACAATGTGTCATAGTAGAACAAAAAACTTAAAAGAAATTACTTTGCAAGCAGACATTATTATTGCTGCTATTGGTATTCCAGAGTTTTTAAAAGCAGATATGGTTAAAGACAATGTAACTGTAATAGATGTAGGTATTACTCGTTTAGCAGATTCTTCTAAGAAAAATGGGTTTAGGTTAGTTGGTGATGTTGCTTTTGAGGAAGTAGCTAAAAAATCTAATTTTATTACACCTGTTCCTGGTGGTGTAGGACCAATGACAATTGCAATGCTTCTAAAAAACACACTTTTAGCTTGCCAAAGAAGTAAGTAATTTATGAATACAAAAAAAGCGACTGACTATTTTTTTGAATATTTTCAGATATTTGTTGGAATTGTATTAACTAGTTTAGGTCTAAAAGCTTTTTTATTGCCCAATGGTTTTTTAGATGGTGGTGTAACTGGTATTGCTCTTTTGGTAAGGACGCAAGTAGATATTAATATGTCTTATTTGCTGCTTATTTTCAGTATACCTTTTTTAATTCTTGGCTATTTTACAGTTTCTAAACGTATTGTAATTAAGTCTATTATTAGTATTTTGGGGTTAGCCATATTTATACATGTAGAAAATTTTCAAACAATTACAAATGACAAATTATTAATTTCCATTTTTGGAGGTTTATTAGTTGGTTCTGGAATAGGAATAGCTATTAGAAATGGCTCTGTTTTAGACGGATCTGAAATTCTTGGAATCTATGTAAATGATAAATTTGGAATTAGTATTGGAAAAGTAGTCTTATTTTTTAATATTATTTTATTTGGAATTACAGCTTTTGTTGTTTCTGTAGAAGTTGCCCTCTACTCTATTTTAACCTATATAATAGCCGCAAAAGTTACAGACACAGTAATAGAAGGTTTTGAAGATTTTATTGGTGTTACCATAGTTTCTAGACAACATAGCATCATTAAAAAAGCTATTTTAGAAGAGTTAGGTGTTGGCTTAACTATTTATAAAGGTTCTTCTGGTTTTGGCCATAATGGAAAAGTAGAAGATTTTGATATCATCCACTCTATAGTTAATAGAATTGATATTAAAAAAATGTACAGAATTGTTCAAGAAATAGATACAGAAGCTTTTATTATTGAATTTGATGTAAACAGCGTTAAAGGTGGTGTTCTTAGACACTATATTGATAAGAAAAAGAACAAAAAATTAAACTCAATTAATAAGTCAGCGCATTAAAGCACCTTCTTTTCTTCTTGTTGCGCTCCAAATTCTTTTCTATAAATTCTTACAATTACCAAGAATAAACTTATTAAAAGTGGCCCAAAAATAAGCCCTATAAAACCAAACAGAGGCACACCTACAATAACACCTATTAAGGTTATTAAAGGATGTACATTATCTAATTTCTTTAATACAAAAAGACGAATAATATTATCTGTAGAACCTACAACTACTAACCCATAAATTAAAACTCCCCAAGCAGCAAAATTATTACCAGTAGAAAGTGTAAGAATAAATACAGGTAAAATTCCTATTAAAGTTCCTACAAAAGGAATCATAGAGCCAACAGTAACTATGATGAACCAAAAGAAAGGATCATTAATATCAAAAATTAAGAAACCTATTAATGCAATAATACCTTGTGCAATTGCAACCAATGGAATACCAATTGCGTTAGAACGAACCATTGCTTGAGATTCTTCTCCAATTATCTTTAAGTTTTTATCACTAATAGGAATGTATTCATATAAAGAATTCTTTAACTCAGATCTATTTGTAAACATATAATACAACAGAAAGTACATAATTCCAATTGCAATAAATATATTAAATGTTCCGCCAGCAAAACCTTCTAAATTGTCTGTAACCCAAGCAGAAACTTCAGAAACATTAATTTTTTCAGCCAAATCAAAACCAAACCTATTTTCAATCTTGCCAAATAAATCTTTAAGTGCTTGTGTTACTTGTTCTGAGTTTGTTACTGCATCTCCTATTTTATTTCCTAACATCATTAAAAGACCTGCAACTGGTAGTAAAATACATACAAAAGAAATAAGCATTAAAAACATTGCTGCTAAATCTGGTTTCCATTTTCTTTTTACCAACATTACCATCCATTTTCTTAACAAAACATATATAGTAATTGCTCCTAAAACACCAGAAAAATAAGGCATCATTTCTTTAAAAATAAGAATACCTATAAATAAAATTAAAAGTAAAACAAATACTTGTCTTATAGTTTTGGGTGCTATTGTATCTTTCATAGATTAGTTTTCTGCAATTTATTAAATAATAAATTTATATATTGTAATAATCAAATATATAATTAACTCATTTAGCTTATAAGCAGAAGTTAATTTTTAAAGTTTAATTTATACTCTTTTTTATTAATGGATTTTTTCCTAAAAGAAAATAACAACTTTACAGCATTCTCTCTACAACACTTAATAGTTGTATTATTTTTAATCTGTTTTGGAACAGTTTTAATTTTATATGCGAAGAAACAGAATAAGAAAACTCAAATAAAGATTGGTAATATTTTAGCTATCTCAATTTCAATAACAGTTATTTTAGGAACACTTATAAAATTTTATAAAGGTGATTTTAATTACCAAAAAGATTTACCATTGCATTTGTGTAGTTTTTTAGCAATAATAATTCCTATAGTATCTATCACTAGAAAATATTTATATTATGAAATTTTGTTTTTCTTGATTTTAGCAGGAACAACGCAGTCTTTAATTACACCAGATGAATCTAATTATTTAAATTTCCCTTTTTTTAGATACTGGTTTGTACACGCTGGTTTAGTAATATTTATAATGTTTGCTACATTTATATATAAAATGAGACCAACTATTAAAAGTGTTGGTAAATCTTTTTTGGGCATGCAGATATACATGCTTTTAATGTTTGTTCTTAACTATCTTTTAGGTTCTAATTATTTTTATACAAATAGAAAACCAGAAGCAGCTACACTTTTAGACCTTTTTGGAGATTGGCCAACCTATATCTTTGTGGTAGAATTAATTGTAATTCCTTATTTTTTATTGCTTTACTTACCTTTTTATTTAACTAGAAATAAGAATTAATCTTCTTCTCTATTTACCAAATCTATAGAAAAAGCTGGTAAACAAACTGCTAAATATTCACAAGATTCTTCAAACGGATTTGAGTATTGAATTCTTGTGTTTTTTTCTATTTTAATAGATTCTCCTGCTTTTAAAACAATAGTTTCACCTTCTATTATAAATTGTTTTTTTCCTTTTATAATGTATGTGTATTCTTCAAAAGCAGGTGTTTGAAAAGGTTCGCTCCAACCAGAAGGTGCAATCATATGTGCTATACTTACTTTTGCATTACCATCTGTGGCTTGACCAAAATGTTCTTCTATAACCTTACCATCTGTTGTAGGAACTACAAAAGGTGTTTTTTGAATTGTATATTTTTTCATCGACTGTAGTATAAATTAGTATATTCTCTAGTAATTACTTCTTCAATTTTAGTAAGATCATCAACATCAACTTCTACTAAATAATAAGAATCTGCATTTTCTAATTGTTCTAAAGTAAATAAGCTTGCAGAAAATTCTGCTAACTTTTTATTAGATTTATTTTTAGCTCCTATTGCTAATCTTATAATATTTAAGCGATTGTTATCTTTTAATAAACAACCTATAATACCAATAGATTCTGGCTCAGAAACATTAGTTTCTAAAAGAATTTCTCTTTCTACAGAATTAATAACAACATCATTATCTAAATAATATTGTAAAATTACTCTTCTTTCAAATTCAGAATTTGGTCTAAGAATAGATTCTTTATTATCTTCTATAGAAAATTTATTCATAATATTTTTTAGTTAAACCAAATTATAAAAGATTTCATTTTAGCCAAATCTGGAATTTGTTCTAAGGTTACTTTCTGTGTTGTAAAATCTTTTAAACCTAATTCTTCTTTATCAATTGCAATAGTTGCATTAAAATCGTCTATAAATAATGTTGCTGTAGAAAAAGTAGACTCTATTCTATTGATATTGTTATTTACATTAATTTCAGAGAAACTAGAGTTAATATTTATACCTGTTTCTGTTTTAAACCTAGCGTCATGCACTTCTATGCTTTTAATAGTAGAAACAGAATCTAATTGTTCTTTTGGTACAATTGTTAAAATATGCTTCCCTCCTTTTTCAAAAACTAAATATTCATCATCATCTTGAAAATAATTATCTCCTAATGCACCTTCACTTAAATTTTTTACAATAGAATCGTTTTCAAAAATACTTTCTAACTCTTCAATTGTTGTTTTTGTTGTTAAATGGCCAACTTTACCTTTTTCAATTTTAAATTTACCTCCGTCGCCACAGCTAATTATTAATAAAGAACATGCAATTATTACTGTAGATATTATATTTTTTTTAATCATTTTGGGTAGTTTATACGTTTTATAACGTTGTAATTTTAATTTTGTTATTTTAAAACTTTTTTTAATATTCCAAAAGCAGCTCTAATAAAAGTAGCACTTGTTAATACTTTTATTATTGGGTTTTGTGCTGTACTTCTTCTTCTAGAAGAACTTCTACTTGCCCTCTCTTCTCTTTGTCTTTCTTTCTCTTTTTCTTTAGCTTCTTTTTCTCTTTCTTTTTTGTCTGCTTCTGCTTTAATAGCCTTAGCTTCTGCTATATTTACTTTTTCTATTTTTTCGTTTAATAATTCGTACGCACTTTCTCTATCTAAATTCTCATTATACTTGTAAAAAAGACGCGAATTATTAATTACATTTTTTAATTCTTTATCTGTTAAAACATCCATTCTACTCATAGGAGCTCGTAACATAGTTCTTGCCAATGGTGTAGGAATTCCTTTTTCATTTAAAACGGATACAAATGCTTCTCCAATACCTAATTGTGTTAAAACTTCTTTAGTATCGTAATATTCTGAACTTGGGTAGTTCTCTGCAGCCAATTTAATTGCTTTTCTATCTTTTGCAGTAAAAGCTCTTAATGCATGTTGCACTTTTAAACCTAATTGTGCTAAAATATCTTCTGGCACATCTTTTGGATTTTGAGTTACAAAATACAATCCAATTCCTTTAGAACGAATTAGTTTTACAATACTTTCTATTTGATTTAACAATGCTTTAGAAGCTTCTTCAAAAACCAAATGTGCTTCATCTATAAAGATTACTAATTCTGGCCTTCCAGAATCTCCTTGTTCTGGGAAAGTTTCATACACTTCTGCTAACAATTGTAGCATAAATGTAGAAAACAACTTTGGTTTGTCTTGTATATCTGTTAATCTTAAAACAGAAATTATACCTTTACCATCTTGGTCTACTCTTGTTAAATCTTCTACATCAAAAGACTTTTCACCAAAAAACAAATCGCCTCCTTGTTGTTCTATTTCTACAATTTTACGCAAAATTGCACCAGTAGAAGATGAAGAAATACGCCCATATTCTGCTTGAATTTCTTCTTTACCTTCATTGGTAACATATTGTAAAACTTTTTTGAAATCTTTAATATCTAATAAAGCAAATTTATTGTCATCGCAATATTTAAAAATAATAGATACAATACCAGCTTGTGTTTCTGTTAAATCTAAAATTCTAGATAATAAAACGGGTCCAAATTCTGAAATTGTTGCACGTAACCTTGTACCATCTTGTTCAGAAATAGTTAAAACTTCAATCGGAAATTTTTGTGCAGTAAATGGAAAACCAATTTTTGCATGACGTTCGTCTATTTTTGCATGTCCAGGACTTGGCTGTGCCAAACCAGAAAGATCTCCTTTAATGTCCATTAATAAGACCGGAATTCCTTTTTCTGATAAATTTTCTGCTAAAACTTGTAACGTTTTTGTTTTACCTGTACCAGTTGCACCTGCTATTAAACCGTGTCTATTTAAGGTTTTAAGCGGTACTTTTACAATTGCATCTGTTATGGTTTCTTCACCTAACATTGCAGCACCAAGCTCTATAAAATCGCCTTTAGTTTTATAACCGTTATTTATATATTCAAAAAACTCTTCTTTCTGACCCATTTATTACTAAATTTTGATAAAAATAATCAAAGTTTAAGAGTTAAGAAATTATTTGAAGATTTTGTTTGAAATAGTTTTAACAAATTATAGCATCACATTTTTACATTTCTGTAAATCTGTACTTTAAAAAAAATACTTCAATTTAATAAAAAAAGAGGATTTAACTTTTAAAAAAGCCAAATCCTCTAAGTATTATTTATATAAAACTATAGGTTTTATTTCTGAAAGTATTCAGGAATTAATCCTTTTAACTTTTCTAAAGTTTCATCAACAGTTAAATCACTCATTCCTCCAGCAGCATTTGCATGTCCACCTCCATTAAAATGTTCTTTTGCCAACATATTTACAGGGTTTTCTGCTCCTTTAGATCTAAAAGAAATCTTCATAATTCCGTCTCTTTCAGTAAATACAATTGCAGCTTTCATTCCTTTTATTGATAGAACTAAATTTGCTAAACTATCTGTATCTCCTTTTTTGTAATGATATTTTGCCAATTCTTCTTTAGATAAAGAAATAATAGCAACATTGTAATCATATAAAATCTCTAGCTTTTCGCTCATTGCATACCCTTGTAAACGCAAACGAGTTTCTGTATTATTATCACTTAATTTTTCGTGAATTAAATGATGTTCTACACCTGATGCTAAAATTTTAGCTAAAACCTCGTGTGTTCTTGGTTTAACAGAATTGAATCTAAAACTACCTGTATCTGTAAGAATACCTAGATATAAAGGTGTTCCAATTTTTTGGTCTAACAACTCTAAATGACCAGATTGTTCTATTAAATCTACAATTAATTGTGATGTAGAAGATGCTGTTGTTTCTGAAACGGTAATTGTAGGGAATTCTTCAGGATTCAAATGATGATCAATCATAATTTTCTTACAAGTAGTTTCTTCTAACAAAGCTTGCATTTCTGGTCCTACTCTATTGGTTGCATTGTAATCTAAACAGAAAATTAAATCTGCTTTTTGCATTTGTTCAGTAACTTCTTCTGGATTTTCTTCCATTAAAAGAATAGCCGAAGTGTCTAACCAATATAAAAAATCTGGTGCTTTATCTGGGTGACAAACAATTGCTTTTTTTCCTAATTTTTCTATAAAATAAAGTAAACCTAAAGAAGAGCCTATAGAATCTCCATCTGCAGATTTGTGGGCTGTAATAACGATGTTTGAAGCAGCTAAAATTTCTGATTCTATTTGTTTGTAAATATTCATGTAAAAACCTTTTTTACAACTGATAATACTTAAACAGTTGTTTCTATTTTTAGAATTGGCGAAGTTAGGTTTATTATTGAAGTGAAGAAGTATGTTTTTAATTATTTAAAATTAATCAATCCAATTTTTAAAATCTTTTACACGTTCTCTACTTACAATAATTTCTGTTTCGTTATAAGAATGTAAAATTAATTTTAAACGAGAATTAGAATACGCAATTATATCTTTTATCGCATTTATATGAATTATAAAAGTACGATTTACTCTAAAAAATTTATCTGGATCTAATTGCTCTTGCCAATGTTCTAAAGAATGGTCTAATAAGTAATTTCTATTTTCTGAAGTATGAATGTAAGTAGATTTATTTTCGCTATAAAAACACTCTATTTCATCGATGTTTATAATTTTTATATGCTGACCAACTTTTATAGATATTCTTTTTTTGAATTTTCTGTCTACAGGGTTTACCAATAATTTACGAATATCATCTAAGTTTACCTGAACATCTGTTTGTTTTGGTTGGTGTTCTTTAAACTTATCTACTGCTACTTTTAACTCATCTTCATCTAATGGTTTTAGTAAATAATCTATACTATTTAATTTAAATGCTTTTAGAGCATATTCATCATAAGCAGTAGTAAAAATAATGGCAGATTTTACTTCAATTTCTTCAAAAATCTCAAAAGATAAACCATCTGATAACTGAATGTCTAAAAATATTAAATCTGGATGTTCATTATTTTGCAACCAATTTAAAGACTCTTCTACAGAATGCAACATTTGTTGTACTTCTATGTCTAAACTAGCCAACATTCTGTTTAATCTTCTTGCTGCTGGCTTTTCGTCTTCAATAATTAATACGTTCATTTTTTATTTTTTTTTTATTTTCTACTACTTTAAGTTGATGAATTTTATAAATAAAACTAAAGTTATTCTTTCATAAATTCATCAATCTTTTTTTCTTCCCAATTTTTACCAAATAAATTAGGAAAACCAAATGTTTTAATGCCATGTAAAGCTAAAAACACTCCCCAAATTAACCAAATTGGTATGTGCTTAAAACCTACTTCATTATACTGATTGCTAACAACAAAATTACCAAAAAGCTTAAAAGAGAAATTCCAGATAAATGTTAAAAACAAATTTATTAAAATATAAGTAACTACATGTTTATAGAATTTTTTTATTTCTTCTACTCTAATTCTAGCTCTTACTAATTTTTTATTTTCTGAATTTTTCATCTTTAAAACTTTCTTTTATGTTTTGCATCTTCTTTATCCATTAATTCTTTTATTTTCTTCTCTTCCCAGTTTTTTCCAAAACCTAAAGATTGAAAACCAAAAACACCTAACCAATGAAAAAATATACCAATTCCCCAGAAAAACCAAGTAGAATAAACTCCAAAGTTAGAAATAATTTCGTCAAAACTATCTCCACTGTTAGACAAGCCAAAAATGATAATTCCGCTTAAAAAAAGATTTACAGCAAAGTAAACAGACAAGTGTACGTAAAACCCTTTAATTGCTTTTACTCTTTTTTTTACACGTATGTAATTTTGTTCGTTTGTAAAGTTCTGATCCATTTTTAATAAAATTTATTTTGTTCTTGTTCTTTCATTATTTGTTTAATTTTCTTCTCTTCCCAATCTTCACCTACACCAATTAATCGCATTCCAATTACACCAAACCAATGTAAAAAAAGGCCTATTCCCCAACCAATTGTAGAAAACCAAAACCAATGAAAATGTGGTTCAAACGTTAGGTTTACAATAATTATAGTTGGTATTATAACACAGTAAATAGCTAAATGTGTATAAAAACCTTTTATCTTTTTTACTGTTTTTTGCGCTTTTATATATTTATGATTATTTATTTCTTCTGCTTCCATTATTGTATTCTGTTATTTTGTTCTCTCATGTATTCATCAATTTTTCTTTTTTCCCAACCACTGTTAAAAAAGACACTAGCTCCAAAAACATTTAATGCCTGAAAAGCAATTCCTATTCCCCAAAACAACCAGATTTTATAGTTATGATAATCTGTAAAAGCTTCTTTAAATGAATCTCCGTCGTTTACATCTCCTGCAATAAAAATGGCACTTAAAAAAATATTTATAACTACGTAGGTTGCTAAATGCTTGTAGAATTTACTAATTTTTTCTACACGCTTTTTTGCTAAGATAAATTTTTGTTCTTCTGCTCTGCTTACTTCCATTATCTGTAGTTATTTTGTTTATTTTCTTTCTCCATTAATTCTTTTATCTTTTTGTCTTCCCAATTTTTTCCTAAGAAAATATTATAATTATTTACTTCTAAAAAATGGAATGTTAACCCAATTCCCCAACCAAATATTGGAAACCAGAACCAATGAAAACCTGGTGAAAAAGTTAAATTTATAAATATTAAAAAAGGGATTACTATACAATAAGAAGCTAAATTTTGATAAAATTCTTTTAACTTTTCTACCCTTTCTACTGCTTTTACGTATTTGCTGTTTTCTAAACTATCTGTGTACATAATATTTTTCATTTTAATTAAGAGAGGTAAACTCACCTTAAATGTTTTGTTGTTATTTTCTATTTTTACTCCTTTTTGAGTAATTAACCCATACCTATCTGCAATGTTTTGTAAACCTACTTTGGTACTTTTACCAATTGCTTCTTTAGGGTTGATGTTATTTTCTATAATTAAGTAATTATCTTCTTCGTAAATATTTATAGTTAATGGTTTAGAAGTAGAAACTACATTGTGCTTTACCGCATTTTCTAATAATAACTGTAATGATAATGGCACAATTTTTAACTCGTTATTACTTATTTCATCAGGAATATTAAATTTAACAGCTTCTTCAAAGCGCATTCCCAACAATTCCATATACGTTTTTGCAAACTTTAATTCTTCTGAAATTGGCACTAAATCTTTATTTCTTTGTTCTAAAACATACCTATATACTTTAGATAATTTTGTAGTAAATTTTTCTGCTTGGTTGGGGTTTTCGCCTATTAAACTGGTTAAAACATTTAAACTATTAAACAAAAAATGCGGATCTAATTGATTTTTTAAAGACTCAAATTTTGCAGTTTCAGTTTTTGCTACAATTTGTTGTTGAGTATTTTCTTGTGTCATTGCAGTTTTCCAGTTTATCATAAAACCTCTAGCATGTAAAAACGTAGAAACTCCTAATGATAAAATAATATAGAACAAGTGAATCCAGAAATAATTTCCTCTAAAAAAATTATTAAAATCTACACCATTTATTACTACAAAAACTATATAATCTATAACTAAAACTACAGGTATTGTATATAATATTGTTGCTATAATACCAGACCAAACTCTTTGGTTAGTTAAGGTTATCCAATCCCATTTAGAAGATAAATAGTTATTAATAAAAACGTTACCAAAGCCAAGACCAAAAGCATACATTCCAGATATTATAAAAGACCAAATAATACCATTTAAAGTTCTTTGTCCGAAAATAACACCAAATATAATTCCAAAAATTAGGGTTATTTTTAAGCATAAAATTGCTGCTTTTTTTAAACTTTTTATAGTGTAAACTTCTTGGTTTTTCATCTAGAATATTCTTTATTTAGTAATGTAATAATGGTGGTAATTTACTAAAATTTAATTGCTATTTTTAAATTTTCATCTTTCAAAATAAATTTAGCTCCCTCAAAAGTAGGTGGTGCAAAAGCCATTACATTGTTAGAAGCACCATAATCTTCTAAAGGCATTCTATATTTAGAGAAATCCATTTTTCCGTTATTATTTTTATCATGATAACAAGTAACAGCATATTCTCCTGGCGCAATGTTATCAAAAGTAATAATTGTTTTACCGTCTACAATTTTACCTTCTTTACCTTGTATAGGTTTTTTCATAAAATTGTCTTTATTGTATAAAGCAAAACCTACTTTACCTTCATCTGAAGATATATTGGCAACTGTTACTGTAATTGTTTTGTTTTGAGCTGTTAAAGAATTTGTTATTGTTAACATTGCTACTACTAAAATTGAAACTAAAATTTTCATAATATTTATTTTAATGGTTATTGATGGTTCAAAGATGCAACACAACCACGGTTTTAAAAACTAAAGGATACCCAACTGTATTTTTTTTAGGATGAATTGTAAATAACCAAAGAAAACAGAACTATAATAGTTTTTTGAATACATAGAATATTTAATTTTACAGCAGTAAAACTCTATTTTATAAGAATTTAATAAATTACAATTCCTTTTTTTAACAAATTGGTAAAAGTTTTAAAATTTGTTTGATTTTATATAAGTGTTTATATAAAAAGTATACATTTGTAGCATGATAATATTAATAAATAGGAAAAATACTATGGTACCCAGGTTGCGCTCTCGCAACGCAATGCGCTAATACTTTATTTAGCAATTAACTGAAACCATCATTTTTTTATTTTTTATCATGTACCAATCAAAAAACCTTAAAAGCTTACAAAACAAAATTATTTCTACAACTAGTAGGAACTTTGTACGCCGCTTTTTCTCGCCTCGCCCTTTGGGTGTTTAAAAAATTATGGAATTAGGTGAGTCCAATTCTGCATTTCGAAGCAAAAAAATCAAATACATTAAAATCTTAAAATATCAATACAATGGAAATTGTAATTGCTAACAAATCTCATACTATTTACGCAGATATTATTTGCAAAACAATAGAAGATGCTGCGCAAGTTAGAGGTACAGGTATCGCAAAAAGAAAACCAGAATACGTTGCCACAAAAATGGAAAACGGTAATGCTGTTATAGCTTTAGATGATGGTAAATTTGCTGGATTTTGTTACATAGAACAATGGGGACATGGAAAATTTGTTGCCAATTCTGGTTTAATAGTACACCCAGATTATAGAAATATTGGTTTAGCTAAAAAGATTAAACTCGTAATTTTTAATCATTCTAGAACCAAGTTTCCAGATGCTAAAGTTTTTAGTATTACAACAGGTTTAGCTGTTATGAAACTAAATAGCGATCTAGGTTACAAACCTGTTACATTTTCTGAATTAACTACAGACCAAAGTTTTTGGGATGGTTGCCAAACCTGTAGAAATTTTGATGTTTTAACAAGAACAGAACAGAAAATGTGTATGTGTACAGGTATGTTATTTGATCCAAAGAACAACAATAAAGAGGCATCTAAAGAAGTAAAAGAAGGTGTTTTTAAAAGATTAAAAAATATAAAACAAACATTGTTTTTAAAAAAAGATAAAAAATGAAAAAATTAGTAATTGCATATAGTGGTGGTTTAGATACGTCTTATTGTGCTGTAAGCTTATCAAAAGAATATGATGTACATGCTGTAAGTGTAAATACAGGTGGTTTTTCTAAAGAAGAAATTGCTCATATAGAAAGTAATGCTTACAAAATGGGCGTTTCAACCTATAAAAATATAGATGCTGTTGCTACTTTTTACAATAAAGTAGTAAAGTATTTAATTTTTGGTAATGTGTTAAAAAATAGCACCTATCCACTTTCTGTAAGTGCAGAAAGAATTATACAAGCCATAGAAATTGTGGAATACGCAAAAAGTATTGGTGCAGAATATATTGCTCATGGTAGCACTGGTGCAGGAAATGACCAAGTTCGTTTTGATATGATTTTTCAAACATTAGCTCCTGGAATTAAAATTATTACACCTATTAGAGACGGAAAATTAACTAGACAAGAGGAAATAGATTATTTAAAATCTGAAGGAATTGACATGAATTGGGAGAAATCTAAATATTCTGTAAATAAAGGTCTTTGGGGAACAAGCGTTGGTGGTGTAGAAACTTTAAAATCTGAAAAACCTTTACCAAGTGAAGCGTATCCTTCTCAATTAGAAAAAGAGGGAGAAGAAAAAGTTACTTTAACTTTTAAAAATGGTGAATTTGTTGCTTTAAATGGTAAAGAGAACAAACCAGAAATAAATATTGAAAACCTAAATGAAATAGCTTCTAAGTACGCAATTGGTAGAGATATTCATGTTGGAGATACAATTGTTGGTACAAAAGGAAGAGTTGGTTTTGAAGCTGCTGCTGCTTTAATTACAGTAAAAGCACATCATTTATTAGAAAAACATACATTAACAAAATGGCAATTACAACACAAAGAATATCTATCTAGTTTCTATGGAATGCACTTACATGAAGGTCAGTATTTAGATCCTGTAATGAGAGATACTGAAGCTTTTTTACAAAGTTCACAAAAAATGGTTTCTGGTAATGTTGTGGTTTCTTTAAAGCCTTATCATTTTTCTTTAGACGGAATTGTTTCTAAGCATGATTTAATGTCAAGCGCATTTAGCACGTATGGTGAAGAAAACAAAGCTTGGTCTGCAGATGACGCAAAAGGATTTATCAAGATTTTAGGAAATCAGAATAAAATATATAAACAAGTAAATTCTTAATTATGTTACAAGTAGGAATTATAGGAGGTGCAGGTTATACAGCTGGTGAATTAATTAGGTTATTATTGAATCATGAAGAAACAAATATCAATTTTGTGTACAGTACTTCTAATGCTGGCAATAAATTGTATAAAGTACATCAAGATTTAATTGGTACAACAGAAATTAGTTTTACTAATAAAATTAATACAACTGTAGATGTTTTATTTCTATGTTTAGGTCATGGAAATTCTACTGCATTTTTAGAAAAAAATAGTTTTTCTGAAAACACAAAAATTATAGATTTAAGTAATGATTTTAGACTAGTAGCTGATAAGAATTTTAAAGGAAAAGAATTTGTTTATGGTTTACCTGAATTAGACAAAGAAGCTATTAAAAAAGCCAAATATATTGCAAATCCCGGTTGTTTTGCTACTGCATTACAATTAGCAATTTTGCCTCTAGCTGCAAATAATTTATTAAAGGATGATGTACACATAAATGCAGTAACAGGTGCAACTGGTGCAGGAACTTCATTATCTGCAACAACGCATTTTACATATAGAGATAATAATTTTTCTCATTATAAAGCATTTAATCATCAACATTTAGGTGAAATTAATCAAACAGTTAATCAGCTTCAATCTAATTTTAATTCTGAAATTAACTTTATGCCAAATAGAGGTAATTTCTCTAGAGGAATCTTTGCTACAACTTACACAAAGTATAATGGCAGTTTAGATGATGCATTAGAAATGTATAAAGAGTATTATAAAAATGCTGCTTTTACATTTGTGGCAAATTTTAATATTCATTTAAAACAAGTTGTAAATACCAATAAATGTTTAATTGGTTTAGAAAAACACGGCAATAAATTATTAATTACAAGCACAATAGATAATTTATTAAAAGGTGCGTCTGGACAAGCAATTCAGAATATGAATTTAATGTATGGATTTGAAGAAACAACAGGTTTAAATTTAAAAGCGAACTTTTTCTAAAATAAAATTATGAAAATAGCCATTATAGGAACAGGTAATTTAGGAAAATCGATTGCCAAAGGTTTAATAACCAACAATGCAATTACATCTTTATACTTAACAAAAAGAAGTTTAGATGGTATTGCTGAATTTGAAGGATATAAAAATGTTTTTTTAACTACAGATAATATTGAAGCTGTAAAAAATTCTGATATTTTAATATTTGCGGTTCAACCTGCACATTTTGAAGAAATATTATTGAAAATAAAACCTTTATTAACAGAAAAACATGTTGTAATTTCTACAATTACAGGTTTTTTAATACCTAAAATTGAAGAAACAATTGGTGTAGATAAATTTATTATTAGAGCAATGCCAAATACAGCAATTGCAGTTGGTAAATCTATGACGTGTTTATGTAGCAACCAACAAGGAGAAAAACGTATAAAAATAGCACAAGCAATTTTTAATAGATTAGGGCATTCTTTAGTTATACCAGAATCTCAAATGCAAGCTGCAACTGTGGTTTGTGCAAGCGGAATAGCGTTTTGGATGCGTTTAATTAGAGCAACAACCCAAGCCGCAATTCAATTAGGTTTCGATGCAAAAGAAGCTCAAGAATTAGCAATGTATACTAGTGAAGGTGCTGCTAATTTATTAATTACAAATGGAAATCATCCTGAAGAAGAAATAGACAGAGTTACTACACCACAAGGTTGTACAATTACTGGTTTAAATGAAATGGAGCATAAAGGACTAAGTTCTTCTTTAATACAAGGAATGGTAGCTTCTTTTAATAAAATTAACAACATCAAAAAAGAACAGATATGAGTTTATTTAACGTTTATCCTTTATTTGACATAACACCAATAAAAGCAAAAGATGTTTATGTTTATGATGAAAATAATACTAAATATTTAGATTTATATGGTGGGCATGCAGTAATTTCTATTGGCCATTCTCATCCTAAATATGTAAAAAACATTAGTGAGCAAGTTGCTAAATTAGGTTTTTATAGCAACTCAATTCAAAACCCTTTACAAGTAGAGTTAGCTAAAAAATTAGAAGAAATTTCTGGTTGTAAAGATTACGATTTATTTTTATGTAATTCTGGTGCAGAAGCAAATGAAAATGCTTTAAAACTTGCTTCTTTTCACACTAATAAAAAGAAAGTTATTGCCTTTAAAAACAGTTTTCATGGTAGAACTTCTGCCGCTGTAGCAGCTACAGACAATCCTAAAATTATTGCGCCAATAAATGCACAACAAGAAGTAGAAATTTTAGAATTAGGAGATTTAGAAAATTTAGAAAAAGCATTGGCTAAAAATAATGTTTGTGCTGTAATTATAGAATTTATACAAGGTGTAGGTGGCTTAGATGAAAGTACTGCAGAATTTTACCAAGGTATAGAAACATTATGTAAAAAATACAATACTTGTTTTATAGCAGATGAAGTGCAATCTGGTTTTGGTAGAACTGGCGATTTTTTCGCTTTTCAGAAATACAATGTTACACCAGATATTATTTCTATTGCCAAAGGAATGGGAAATGGTTTTCCTATTGGTGGCATTCTTATTCATTCATCAATTAAAGCATCATTTGGTTTGTTAGGAACTACTTTTGGCGGTAATCATTTAGCTTGTGTTGCTTCACTTGCTGTTTTAGATGTAATTAAAGATGAAAATCTTATGGAAAACGCTAGAGAAATTTCGACTTATTTTAGAGAAAAATCAAAAGAATTACCCAAATTAAAAGCTATAAAAGGAAGAGGTTTAATGCTTGGTTTAGAATTTGACTTTCCTGTTGCAGAAATTAGAAAAAACTTAATTTTTAAGCATAAAATTTTTACAGGAAGTGCTAAAAACCCTAATTTATTAAGAATTCTACCTCCTTTAACAATCAAAAAAACACATGTAAATGTACTTTTTGATGCTTTAAAAAATGAGTTATCATGAAAAATTATACACACATAGATAATATAGACGATATTAATTCTTGGATTAAAGATGCCAGGGAAATAAAAGCAAATCCTTTAAAAAATAGTCAATTAGGAAAAAACAAAACCTTAGGATTATTGTTTTTTAATTCTAGTTTAAGAACTCGATTAAGTACACAAAAAGCGGCATTAAATTTAGGTATGAATCCTATTGTAATGAATGTTTCTGGTGATGCTTGGGGAATAGAATTTGGTGATGGAACAGTAATGGATGGTAATACCGCAGAACATATAAAGGAAGCTGCAGCAGTAGTTTCACAATATTGTGATGTTATTGCAGTAAGAGCTTTTCCTAGTTTAACAGACAAAGAAAAAGATGAAAGTGAACAAGTATTAAATGCTTTTATAAAGTATGCTTCTGTACCTGTTATAAACATGGAAAGTGCAACTTCTCACCCACTACAAGGTTTAACAGATGCAATTACAATTGCTGAAAATAGTATAAAAAAGAAACCAAAAGTTGTTTTAAGTTGGGCTCCGCATGTAAAAGCTTTGCCACATGCTGTTGGTAATAGTTTTCTACAAGCTATGCAAAAAATGGATGTTGAGTTTGTAATTGCAAATCCTGAAGGTTATAATTTAAACTCAGAAATCACAAAAAATACGCCTATCTATAACAATCAAGAAGAAGCTTTTAAAAATGCAGATTTTGTATATGCTAAAAACTGGAGCTCTTATGATAGCTATGGTAAAGTTTTAAAAACAGACTTAGATTGGATGATTACTAATGATAAAATTGGTAATGCTAAATTTATGCACTGTTTACCTGTAAGAAGAAATGTTGTAGTTGAAGATGCTGTTTTAGACGGAGAAAATTCTTTAGTAATAGAACAAGCTAATAACAGAACTTTTGCTGCACAATTAGTTTTGAAAAAAATTTTAGAAAATGTCTAAAGAAAAACTATCAATTATAAAAATTGGAGGAAATATTATTGAAGAAGAAACGTCTTTAAATGAATTTCTAAAACTATTTTCTAATATAAAAGGCAAAAAGATATTGGTTCATGGTGGTGGAAAAAGAGCTACACACATTGCATCTAAATTAGGTATAGAATCTAAAATGATAGATGGAAGAAGAATTACAGATACCGAAACTTTAGAAGTTATAACAATGGTTTATGGTGGTTTAGTTAACAAAAACGTAGTGGCTAAACTACAAGCAAATAGTGTAAATGCTATAGGCTTAACAGGCGCAGATATAAATAGTATTCAATCAGAAAAAAGACCTGTTAAAGATATTGATTTTGGTTTTGTTGGTGATGTAAAAAAAATAGCCCATAATTCTATTAATAAATTAATTAAAGCAGATTTTACACCTGTATTTTGTGCAATTACGCATGATGGAAATGGTCAACTTTTAAATACAAATGCAGATACAATTGCTTCTCAAATAGCTATTGGAATGAGTAGTTTATATGAAACAACTATTTATTATTGTTTTGAATTAAATGGGGTTTTACAAGATTTTAATGATAAGGAATCTGTAATTAAAAAAATTAATTCAGAAACTTATAAAAAGCTTTTAGAAGACGGAATTATTTCTGAAGGAATGTTACCTAAATTAGAAAACTGTTTTGATGCGTTAAATAACGGCGTACAAAATATTAAAATGGGAAACACTGCTATGCTAACAAAAGAAAACGATAATTACACAACAATTACGCTATAAAATGGAAGTTCAACAATTAACAGAAAATGCAATTTCACTTTTAAAAAAGTTAATAGAAACACAATCTTTTTCTTCAGAAGAGGAAAATACAGCTCTATTAATAGAAAACTGGTTTACATCACATAATATTCCTTTTAAAAGAACAAAAAATAACGTTTGGGCAACTAATAAACATTTTGATGAAAGTAAACCAACCTTACTTTTAAATTCACATCACGATACTGTTCATCCAAATTCTGCCTACACAAATAACCCTTTAGAAGCTTTTGTAAAAGACGGAAAATTATTTGGCTTAGGAAGTAATGATGCAGGTGGATGTTTGGTTTCTTTAATGGCAACATTTACACATTTTTACAATAAAGAAAACTTAAAATACAATTTGGTAATTGTTGCTTCTGCTGAAGAAGAAAGTAGCGGGCCAAATGGGTTAAACAGCATGTTAGCTATAATACCACATATTGATGTAGCAATTGTTGGTGAGCCTACTTTAATGAATTTAGCTGTTGCAGAAAAAGGTTTGGTAGTTTTTGATGCTGTGGTAGAAGGAACTCCAAGTCATGCAGCGCATCCAAATAACAACAATTCAATTTATAATACAATTGAAGTTTTACAATGGTTTCAAGATTTTAAATTTGATAAAACTTCAGAAGCATTAGGTGATGTTAAAATGACAGTTACACAAATTAATGCTGGTAAACAACACAATGTTGTGCCAGCGCATGTAGATTTAGTTGTAGATGTTAGAGTAAATGATGCGTATTCTAATAAAGAAATTGCAGATATTTTACAAGAAAAAGCACCCTGTACAAAAATAACTCCAAGAAGTTTAAGGTTAAACTCATCTTCAATAGCTACAACACATGATTTGGTTAAGGCAGGTATTGCAATGGGAAGATCAACTTATGGTTCTCCTACATTATCAGATCAATCTGTATTAACTTGCCAATCTTTAAAATTAGGACCAGGAGACAGTACACGTTCTCATTCTGCAAACGAATTTATTTACATTCACGAAATTGAAGAAGGAATTAAAATTTATATTGATTTATTAAATAGAGTAATTGTTTAAAAAATCAATTAACAAAATAAAATATAATTATGAAACTTTGGGATAAAGGCTTTTCTATAGATCAACAAATAGAAAAATTTACAGTTGGTAACGATAGAGAAATTGACATGCATATTGCAAAATATGATGTTCAGGCTTCTTTAGCACACGCAATAATGTTAGCATCTATTGGTATTATAACTGCAGATGAATTAAACGATTTAAAAAAAGGACTAAACGAATTAGCTACTGAAATTGAAAACGGAACTTTTATAATTGAAGCTTCTTTTGAAGATGTACATTCTAAAATTGAATGGGAATTAACCAATAAATTAGGAGAAGTTGGTAAAAAAATTCACACAGCTCGTTCTAGAAATGATCAAGTTTTAGTTGCTTTACAATTGTATTACAAAGAGAATTTATCAATAATAAACGATAAAACAAAAGCACTTTTTGATACACTTTTAGGTTTAGCAGAAACGCACAAAGAAAGCTTATTACCTGGTTACACGCATTTACAAGTTGCAATGCCATCATCATTTGGCTTGTGGTTTTCTGCATATGCAGAATTGCTTATTGACGATGTGTATATGTTAAATGCAGTTTCTAAAGTTGTAGACCAAAATCCTTTAGGTTCTGCTGCTGGTTATGGAAGCTCCTTCCCTATCGATAGAGAGTTAACTACAAAAGAATTAGATTTTGCAACTTTAAAATATAATGTAGTTGCTGCACAATTAAGTAGAGGAAAAAGTGAACGTTCTATTGCTGCCGCTTTAGGAGGTTTATGTAACACAATGTCTCGTTTTGCTATGGATGTTTGTTTGTATATGAGTCAGAATTTTGGATTCATAACTTTTCCAGATGAATTAACAACAGGAAGTAGCATAATGCCACACAAAAAAAACCCAGATGTTTTTGAATTAATTCGTGGAAAATGTAATAAAATACAAGCTTTACACACAGAAATGGTAATGATTACCAATAATTTACCAACGGGTTATCACAGAGATTTTCAATTATTAAAAGAAAATATTATTGCTGCTTTTGAAGATGTAAAAGATATTTTAGACATCTTTAATTATTCAATTCAGCAAGTAATTGTAAAAGATATCGATTTAAATGATGAAAAATATCAATACTTATTTACAGTAGATAGCATAAATAATTTAGTAGTTGAAGGAATGTCTTTTAGAGAAGCATATCAGAAAATTGGCGGACAAGTACAAGAAGGAACTTACAAGCCAGATTTAGGAAAACAACATACACATGTTGGAAGCATTCATAATTTATCTTTAGATAAAATTGCTGAAAAATATCCTAAATAAAATATTATAGTTATCATTTAAAAAGCCCAAATTCGTTATGAATTTGGGCTTTTTAAATGATAATACTTTTGTAAATTAGAAGTAGAAATTTACCCCAAGATCTAAACTAAAAACATCTACTAAATCTACTTCTTTGGTTGCTAATGCATACCATAAATATGTTTCTACAGTTCCAAATTCTACATAGAAATCTACTCCTTTAAAAAATTTAGGTTTCTTAAAATCTTTATGAACTAAAGCACCACCAAATAAAGTAAAATGTACTGCAGTTGGCACATAATATCCTTCAGGATATATACTAGGTAATGTTGTAAAAGAATTTGTACCTATATCTAAAGTTGTTGTAAAACCTGCAATGGGTGTTATTGTTAAATTTTCTCCAATTACTTTTCTATAAAGAGGAAATGTATTCTTAATTGTAATTAAATGTATATTATCTGCCCTAGATGCAGATTCTGGTACAAAACCATACAATAATTCTGAATACAGTACTTTGTCAAATAACTGATAACCAGCACCAACAGAAAAAAGACCTATATTTCCTGCAAATTGTGCTTTTACATAATCTGGTACGTACCAAGATTTTTCTTTAACAGAAATTGCTTCTTGAGCATAAGAGTTGTTAAAAAACAATACTAATATTGATACTATAAATATTTCTTTAATTTTCATCTTATTTATAATTCTATCAATTCAACACTAAAACCTTTATCCTTTACAGATACTAAATTATACGCTTTTTCTTTAACAGCAGGCGCCGTTAAATAACTTACTTCACCTTCATCAAAATTATAAGTATGCGTATGACCATGTATAGATAATGGAACATTTTTTTCTGCCATTATAGATCTATATTTTTGTTCTGTTTCATCATCAAATTGATCTCCATCTGGCGGAATATGAGCAATAACAAATACTTGATTAAATGATGTATTACCTGTTAATTCTAGTGTTAACCAATCAAAATCTAGTTCCTTTTCACTTTCCCAAACTATATCATCAAATAAAACAAATTTGTTGTTATTAAATTCGAAAGAATAATTATAATCCCCAAACATTCTTTTGTATATAATTCCTCCGTTTATATTATAATCATGATTTCCTATAACTGTAAAGTAAGGTTTCTTAAGATGCGTCATTATATCATGAAAAATCTCATATTCTCTTAACAATGCTTGGTCTGCAATATCGCCACCAAAAATTACAAATTTAACATCATCTCTTTTATTTATATCATCTACAACAGTACTAAGTTGATCATAAAAAAAGTGCACATCTGAAATAAATGCAAATTTAAATTCTTTAGAATCTAAAGAAATATCTTCTAATAATTTTAAATTCTTAACAGTTGTATTTTGTTGTTTGGTTTTTACGTTTGCTTCATAAACACTAAATTCAAAAGGATGATCGCAAGTTGTAAAAAACATTGTAATACCTATTAGCATTACTATTTTTAAATATTTCATTTTTTCTACTCTAAATATTAAATAGGGTTAATAATTGGGTTTTAATGGCTGTAAAAAAGCTATTTTTAAATTATAAGGATACAAAGATAGACGAGACATAGCTTAAAACTTACAAGAATAAAGAGAAATAAAATTATTGCTCTTTTATCATTTTTTCAATTCAAAAAAAAATTAACACTAATTCTATAAACTAAACAATAGTTAAGCTTCAATTTTAAGATTAACCACTATTTATTGATGGTTTTATCAAATTCAAATAAAAATTATTTTAACATAAAATGGAATGATAATATTGCTAAAATATAATAAGCCTTGTTTACAAATAGTAAACAAGGCTTATCTAATAAAATAACATGAAATTATTCTCCTGAATAACTCACAAAATTTCTTGGTGTTTCGTACAACGTAATTTTTAAATCTAAATTAGTTGGCAGTAATTTTCTTAATTTGTTATAAGTAACAACGCAAATATTTTCTGCAGTTGGGTTTAAAACTTTAAATTCTGGTACTTCTAAATTTAAGTTTTTATGATCAAAACAGTCTTCAATTTCAGATTTTATATGGTTTCTTAAAATACCTAAATCATATACATAACCTGTTTCGTTATCAATTTCTCCTGTAAGCGAAACAATAAGTTCATAGTTATGTCCATGAAAGTTAGGATTACTGCATTTACTAAAAACTTCGAAGTTTTTTTCATCACTCCAATCTTTTCTATACAATCTATGTGCAGCATTAAAATGCGCTTTTCTGTGAACTGTAACTTTAGGCATGTGTTAGTTTTTCGTAAGATTTATCAAAAATAATTTTAAACCACTCTGTATAAATTTCAGGATTTGTTTCAATGTCTTTTTTAACATTTTCTAAAGTCATCCATTTATAAGCTTCAACTTCTTCTTTATTTATATTAGGTGCATCGTCATATCTACCAACCATAACATGGTCTAGTTCATGTTCGGTTAACCCATTATCAAAAGGTGCTTTATAGATAAAAGAAAAAACTTCTTTTATCTCTGTAACAAAACCCATTTCTTCTTGTAATCTTCTTCTACCTGCTTCAACATTACTTTCTCCATCTCTTTGATGAGAGCAACAAGTATTTGTCCATAACAAAGGGGAATGGTATTTAGATGCAGCTCTTTGTTGTAACATTAATTCTCCTTTTTCATTAAAAACAAAAACAGAGAAAGCTCTATGTAATAAAGCTTTTTCATGTGCTTCTATTTTTTCCATTAAGCCAATTGGCTTATCGTTTTCATCTACTAAAATAACTTGTTCTTTCATTATTACAAAAATAAGGAATGATGTATCAATAAATCATAAAAAATGATTAAAAACTATAAGAAATTTCTATTCTTTTATTTTGATGATTTATATTTGAGCTTTTAAACTGCTACTTTTTTATGAGAATTATTACAAAATTAATTTTATTAATACTTACTATCACTATTTATAATTGTACAAATAATGAGGCAAAAAAAATTAATAGCGATATAAAAATAGCCAAAGAAAAAGCTTTAAAAGATAGTTTAGCAAAAAAGGTAGTAAAACGTTGGGATAGTTTAAATAAAGATAATGTAGAGGCTTTTTTTACTGAATATGGAAAAAAGAATAAAGAGACAAAAGTAATAATTAAAACAAAATTTGGTAATATAAAACTTCGTTTATATGAAGATGTACCTGTACATAGAGCTAATTTTATTTTCTTAACAAAACTAAAATATTTTAATACTACTGTTATTTATAGAGTTGCTAAAAACTTTGTAATACAAGGTGGTAATTCTGATGAAACATATACTCATAAGCAAAGAAGGTTGTATGGTAATTATTTAATAAAACCAGAATTTAAATCTAACAGAAAACATAAATATGGTGCATTAGCAGCAGCAAGACAATGGGAAAAAAACCCTAACAAGTTATCTAGTCCGTTTGAGTTTTATATGGTACATAACAGAAATGGAGCGCATCATTTAAATAACGAACACACCGTTTTTGGTGAAGTAATTTCTGGATTTAATACTTTAGATAAAATTTCTAAAGTAAAAGTTGGCGTAGATGAATGGCCTGTAGAAGACATAAAAATGAAAATTGAAATAATAGAATAACTTTCCTTTTGCCAATTATAATTTATTTAACTTTTTAAGGGGCAAGACAACAACTTCTTTCATTTAATTTTGCTCTTCAAAATTTATAATATCATGAAAAAAACATCTTTAATTCTAGCTTTATTTTCAATTATATCTATTTCTGCTCAAACTGAATGGAAATTAGATAAAACACACACTTCTGTTCGTTTTGAAATAGGACATATGGTAATTTCTGATGTAGAAGGAAAATTTAGCGAATTTGATGGAACAATTTCTTCCTCTAAAAACGACGATTTTTCTGATGCAGAAATTCTTTTTACCATTAACTTAAAAAGTGTAGATACAAATAACAAAAAAAGAGATACACATTTACAAGATGCAACCTTTTTTAATACAGAAATTTATCCAAATATGACTTTTAAAAGTACCTCTGTAGAGAAAACATCTACAAAAGAATATACTTTAAAAGGAAACTTAACTTTAAGGGGAATTACTAAAGAAATTGTATTAAAAATGACGCACAATGGTACCATTAAAGACCCTTTTGGTAGTGTAGCTAGAGCTGGTTTAAAAATTGAAGGAGAGCTAAATAGAGAAGATTTTGGAATTAAATATAGCAAAGCAATGATTGGAGAGAAAATTACCATTCATTGTAAAACAGAAATAACTAGATAGATAAAGGGTTTAAGCAACACATTAATCAATTTAAAAACGAGTAAAATAGGCGACTTCCTATTTTGCTCGTTTTTTATTTAAACCTATCTTTGCACCTCAATTTTTGTACATGAGCTTTTTAAAGGAAATTAATCGTAGAAGAACTTTCGGAATTATATCGCATCCAGATGCAGGTAAAACAACTTTAACAGAAAAATTACTACTTTTTGGTGGTGCAATTCAAGAAGCTGGTGCCGTAAAAAACAATAAAATTAAGAAAGGTGCAACTTCAGATTTTATGGAGATCGAACGTCAGCGTGGTATCTCTGTTGCTACTTCCGTTTTAGCATTTATTTACAAAGACAAGAAAATAAACATATTAGATACACCTGGTCATAAAGATTTTGCTGAAGATACTTTTAGAACTTTAACTGCTGTAGATAGTGTAATTGTTGTAATTGATGTAGCAAAAGGTGTAGAACCACAAACTGAAAAGCTAGTAGAAGTTTGTAGAATGAGAAGTATACCAATGCTAGTTTTTATTAATAAATTAGATAGAGAAGGTAAAGATGCTTTCGATTTATTAGATGAAGTAGAACAAAAACTAGGCTTAAGAGTTACTCCTATGAGTTTTCCTATTGGAATGGGTTACGACTTTAAGGGTATTTACAATATTTGGGAAAAGAAATTAAATCTTTTTTCTGGTGATAATAAAACAACTATTTCAGATGGTGTTCAGTTTGATGATCTTTCTAACCCAGAGTTAGATAAGATTGTTGGTGAAAAAGCTGCAGAAACTTTACGTGAAGAAGTAGAATTAGTTTCTGAAGTTTACCCAGATTTTAATCGAGAAGAATATTTAAGTGGTTCTCTACAACCCGTATTTTTTGGTTCTGCTTTAAATAATTTTGGAGTAAAAGAACTGTTAGATGCTTTTATTGAAATTGCACCTTCGCCACAACCTAAAAAAGCAGAAGAACGTTTAGTAGATTCTAAAGAGCAAAAACTTACAGGTTTTGTGTTTAAAATTCACGCAAACATGGATCCTAAACACAGAGATAGATTAGCTTTTATTAAAATAGTTTCTGGAGTTTTTAAAAGAAATTCACCTTATTTACATGTTAGAACGGGTAAAAAAGTAAAGTTTTCTAGTCCGAATGCATTTTTTGCAGAAAAGAAAGAAATTGTAGAAGAATCTTTTCCTGGAGACATTGTTGGTATTCATGATACTGGAAACTTTAAAATTGGAGATACTTTAACTGAAGGAGAAATACTTAACTTTAAAGGAATACCAAGTTTTTCACCAGAACATTTCCGTTATGTAAATAACGCAGACCCTATGAAATCTAAACAATTATACAAAGGTTTAGATCAGTTAATGGACGAAGGTGTTGCACAATTATTTACTTTAGATATGAATGGTCGTAAAGTAGTTGGTACTGTTGGTGCTTTACAATACGAAGTAATTCAATATAGATTAGAACATGAATATGGTGCTAAATGTACCTATGAAAACTTACAAGTACACAAAGCTTGTTGGGTAGAGCCAGAAAATGTAAAAAATGATGAGTTTAAAGAGTTTAAACGTGTAAAACAACGTTATTTAGCCAAAGATAAACAAGGTCAATTGGTGTTTTTAGCAGATTCTGAATTTACAATTCAAATGACACAAAGTAAATACCCAACTGTAAAACTGCATTTTACTAGTGAATTTAAAAAATAAAATAATGAAAAAGATTCTATTTTTATTACTTGTTCTTTTAAGTTTCAATAGCTTTTCTCAAAAT
>CAXBIR010000031.1:0-28823 GCA_963975825.1 uncultured Polaribacter sp. | reverse complement strand
CAAATTTCACCTGTTTGGCTAAACAAAGAAAAAACACTAGAAAAGATTGAAAAATCTGTTGTAGATGCAGCAAAAGAAAACTGCGAACTCATTGTTTTTGGAGAAGCATTATTACCAGGATACCCGTTTTGGGTTTCTTTAACAAACGGTGCAGAATGGGATTCTAAAACTCAAAAAGAAATTCATGCACATTATGTTCGTAATTCTATAACTATAGAAAAAGGCGAATTAGATACTGTTTGTAAATTAGCAAAAGAATATAAGATTTCTATTTATTTAGGAATTATGGAACGTGCACAAAATAGAGGAGGACATAGTATTTATTGTTCTTTGGTGTATATAAATGAAGAAGGAGAAATAAAATCTGTTCATAGAAAATTACAGCCAACTTATGAAGAACGTTTAACTTGGGCTCCTGGAGATGGAAACGGTTTACAAGTACATCCGTTAAAAGAATTTACTGTTGGAGGTTTAAATTGTTGGGAAAATTGGATGCCTTTACCAAGAACAGCTTTGTATGGTTTAGGAGAAAATTTACATATTGCTGTTTGGCCTGGTAGCGATTATAATACCAAAGATATTACACGTTTTATTGCAAGAGAATCTCGTTCTTTTGTTATTTCAGTTTCTAGTTTAATGGCAAAATCAGATTTTCCTGAAGAAACTCCTCATTTAGAGAAAATTTTAGAAAAAGCACCCGCTGTTTTAGCAAACGGAGGTTCTTGTATTGCATCACCAAATGGAGAATGGTTAGTAGCACCAGTATTGCACAAAGAAGGTTTAATTATAGAAACGTTAGACTTTAATAGAGTTTTAGAAGAAAGACAAAACTTTGATGTTGTTGGGCATTATTCTAGGCCAGACGTAACAAAATTACAAGTAAATAGAGAGAGACAAAGTACCGTATTTTATAACGATTAAGAGAGCTTAAAAAATTTGAAGAGGTGTTTTATGAATTGTTAGCTTTTACTAATTTTTCTAAAACACTTTCTACTCCAAAATGGTTGTTACTTTTAGTGGCATAATTTGCTAATGCTGTAATATCTTTATGTGCATTTTGCATAGAAAAACTAAAATCTGCTTCTTTTAGCATTTCAATATCATTATGGTAATCTCCAAAAGCCATTGTTTCTTCTTTAGAAACGTTTAAAAGTTTTTGTACCTGCCTTAAAGCATTTCCTTTATTTGCTTTAGCATCTGAAATGTCTAGCCAATTTTCGCCAGAAATTTTCAGTAAATATTCATCCTTTAAATGCTTAATTTCAGGATAAATAAATTCTTCAGAAGAAGAAAAATGATAAACTGCAATTTTTAAAATTGGTGTAGATTTTGCAATTTCAATTAAATCGTCTACAACAGTATAACTATGGTAATATTCTTTAAATAAATTAATGAATTTCTCGTCTTTACTCTCTATGTATGCTTTGTCTTGTGTACACAAAACAATGTTAGTATCTGCAATATTTCTTAAAACAGGAATTATTTTTATTACTTTTTTTGCAAGTAAAGCATTTAAGAGTAAAATTTCATCGCCATTTTTTGCAATAGCACCATTTTCTGCAATTACATAAATATCGTTTTTAATTGTTACTAGTTTATCTACAATACTGTTGTATTGTCTACCACTTGCAGCGCAAAAAAGAATGTTTTGTTGTTGTAGTTTTTTAAAGAGTTCAAAAAAAAGAGGACTTACTTCGTTTTTCGAGTTTAAAAGCGTTCCATCCATGTCTGAAACTACTAATTTTACTTTACTTAAGTTCATTAGCTAAGAGATTTTTGTAGAGTTACGCTCTACTAAATCTGTTTTTATGATAACCGTTTTTGGAGGGTCTTTAACCTCTGCCTTATTCTCTAATCTATCAATTAGTAATTTAGCAGCTGTAGCGCCCATTTTTTCACCATGTTGGCTAACTGTAGTCATTTTAGGTTGAGAATGTCTTGCTAAAATTCCGTTAGAAAAACTTACAACGGCAAAGTTTTCAGGAACTTTCAATCCTTTTTTCTGTGCTATTTTCATTGCAGCAATTGCAGAAGATTCATCCGTAGCAATAACAGCATCAATTTCGTTAGCATCAAAAATTGGCGCTAAGATACTTTCGTATTTTTTATAATCTTCTTCAAGAATATTAATAATAAGGTTGTTGTTTATTGGTAAACCTGCTTTTTCCAATCCTTTTAAATATCCTTGGTGTCTTTTTTTTCCAATTTCTAAATTACTAATAGTAGATATAAAAGCAATGTTTTTACTACCAGCCTTAGCTAAGTATTTTACGGTTTTTGAAGCTCCTTTAAAATCGTCTGTTATAACTTTATCACAATTTATAGATTCTGCAACTCTATCAAACATTACAATTGGTGTATCGTTTTCTAAAATTTCTTCACAGTGTTTAAAATCTCCTTTTAATACCGTTTCTTCTGCTAAAGAAAGTATAAAACCATCAATACTTCCATTAGAAAGCATTTCCATAGTTTCAACCTCTTTGGTGTAAGATTCATTAGAAATACAAGAAATTATTTTATATCCTTTTTCGTTTGCTACTTTTTCAATACCGTTAAAAACTTGGGCGAAAAAATAGTTTAACATGTTCGGAATGATAATTCCGATAGTTTTTGTAGATCTGTTTTTTAAGCTTAAAGCATTAAAATTAGGTTTGTAATTGTTTTCTTTAGCATATTTTTGAATCTTTTCTTTCGTGCTTACACTAATTTCATAACTATCATTCAGCGCTTTAGAAACCGTTGAAATAGAAACACTAAATTCTTTAGCTATGTCTTTTATGGTAAGTCTTTTCATATATGATAAAAATAAGTGTCTAAAATACAAAAAACTCATCAGATAAGAAGAAGAACATTGTTATTTTACAATTTCTTTATTTTCTTAAAAAGAAGTAACTCATAGATTAAGAATGAAAATAAGATAAAATATTCAATAAAAACAAACCATAAATTCTCTTTCCAAGGATTGTTTGCATAGGCTTGGTAGGTTAAAATAATTACTAAAGACCAAACAACAGGAAACTTATATTTTGTAAAAACACATAGAATTAATGGGGTTGCAACATACCAAGGATGCACTGTTGTTGCTGTAAAATAGTAAAAGGATAAGCCAAATAACATGGCTGTTGTTAATTGAGTAATACTTTTATTTTTTCTAAAAAAAGTAAGATAAATTAAAAAGAGAATTGTTAAAATAGGCGATATTTTACCAATAATTGCAATTTCATTATAACCTCTAAATAAATATCCTATTTCTCTAAAAATGTAATAAAAACTTGCATTAAATTCAAAATTACGAAACCATAAACCTACAGAATTACTATAGTTGGCTACTAATTCTGAAGAATAAAAAGGAAGAAATAATACAATTGAAGTCCCTATAATTATAAGGTTAAAAGTTATGAACTTTATTATTTTTTTAGGTTGAATTTTAAACCCAAACCATTTCATTTTGTCATTCTTTTTATTGCTTTCAGGTATTTTTGTAAACCATTGAAAAAATAAAGGTAAAAACAATAAAGGAATCAATTTAACAGCAACAGAACATGCAATTAAAATAGCAGCCCAAATCCACTTTTGTTGCTGTAATTTGTAAAGAGCCCAAACTAAGAAAAATAACATTACAGGTTCAAAATGAAGATTACCTGTCATTTCTATTATTATAAACGGATTTAATACATACCAAAAGATATTTCTTGTAGGTAAATTTAAACGTTCTAATAATTTTTTTCCAAAATATAAAATTCCTAAATCTGCTAAAATTATTAAGGTTCTAAGTACTATTACAGATCCGAAAATGTTTTTACTAGCAAATAAAGCTGCAATAAAAAAACATAATTGATTTAATGGTGGGTAGTTTGTGTAATGACTTCCATTTAATTCTCCCATACCATTATACAAGCTAGCAGCGTCTGCAATAGGTTGTAAGTTTTGTTGAATAAAGGTTTCTGGTAAAGATAAATACGGATTAAAGCCATTTAAAAGCATGCGTCCATCCCAAATAAACCTATAAAAATCTTGCGATAAATTTGGGGTAGAGAATAAGAAGATTAATCTAAATATAATTGCAATTCCTACTAAAGTAGAAAATGAAATGTTTTTGTTTTTTATTAAGATATAAAAACATCCAAATAAAGAAATCCATAAAAATGAAACAGTGTAAAATTGAGTTCTTTCTAAAAAATAAGCAAAGAAAAAGTATAAAAATACACTTGCTATAATTGCAAAAAGATTTCTATATTTTTCTAAAAATAACATTAAGCTCTAGAAAATACAGATTTAAAAAACACGTAGCTAAAACCTATAAAAAGCATAAAGTGAAACGGAAAAAGACCAAAATCTCCACCTTGGTTTCCAACAATAAATGCACTGTACATTCCAAAAACAAAATAGATTGCTAAAAGACCTTCTAATATTACATGAACAGATGGTTTTTTCTTTATGTACTTATTGTTTTTCCAACCGTCTTTTATGGTTTTAATATTAAATTTTGGTGTTCTTACAAATTCACTTTTTTTACCAAAATGCCCTTCTAGAACTGCAATAGTATTGTGCAAAGAAAAGCCCATTGCAATAGAGAAAAAAGTAAAAAATGCACCTATATATTTAAAGAAATTTTTAATGCCACCTCCATAAATGTTTTTGTACATATGCCAGTAACAGATAAAAAAGATAAGTGAGCTAACAACAAAGAAACTCATTACATAAAAGTATATTTTTAAGTGCTCGTATTCATTTTTAATATATAGCATTGGTATACTTAATACTGCAACTAAAAAGATGCAAGTAAACATAGAGCTGTTTAAAAGGTGAAGTAAACTATGTATTTTAGTTTTAAATGAAACATTTTTACTTGTAATAACACGTTTCATCATTTTTTGAAAATTCTCTGCACCACCTTTATTCCATCTAAATTGTTGCGATCTTGCAGCACTAATAATAACAGGTAATTCTGCAGGCGTTTCTACATGCTCTAAATATTTAAATTCCCAGTTTTTTAATTGTGCTCTATAACTTAAATCTAAATCTTCTGTAAGTGTATCTCCTTCCCAATTACCAGCATCGTAAATACATTCTTTACGCCAAACACCAGCTGTACCATTAAAATTTATAAAATGGCCTTGGCTATTTCTACCAACTTGTTCTAGAGTAAAATGTGCGTCTAAAGCAAATGCTTGTATTTTAGTAAGTGTAGAATAATTTCTGTTGATATGTCCCCAACGAGTTTGTACAACTCCTATTTTTTCATTCTTAAAATAAGGAACTGTTTGATACAACCAATCTTTTTGTGGTAAAAAATCTGCATCAAAAATTACAATAAACTCACCTTTAGCAATTTTTAAACCTTCCTTTAACGCACCAGCTTTAAAGCCTTCTCTGTTGGTTCTTCTAATATGTTGTATGTCTATTCCTTTTTCTTGAATTTCTTTAATGTGTTTTGCTGTGGTTTCTACAGATTCATCTGTAGAGTCATCTAAAACCTGAATTTCTAATTTATCTAAAGGATACTCTAGTTCTGCAATATTTTTAAGTAAACGTTCCATAACATACAATTCATTATAAACGGGTAGTTGTATGGTTACAAAAGGAATTTCTGCTGAATTAGTAAAATCGAATTTTACTGAATTGTCTACTTTTTTTCTTGCTTTTAAGTAATTAAAAAGCAAGTTCAA
The DNA here is from genome assembly GCA_963975825.1 of uncultured Polaribacter sp. Lineage (GTDB taxonomy): Bacteria > Bacteroidota > Bacteroidia > Flavobacteriales > Flavobacteriaceae > Polaribacter. The sequence continues at coordinate 23,154 of CAXBIR010000031.1, read as the reverse complement.
TTGGGCTAATGCATATAAGAAAATTAGCAAAAGAGATATAGAATATATAAAGATGATGATGTATTCTAAAACCATTATTTAAAACTGTATTTGAAGATCCAACCTAAAATTTTTACGCCAGCAAAGATACTACCTTTTACGGTTCCTGAAACTTTAGAGACACCTATTCTGTTTCTATATTTCATTGGTATTTCTGTGTAGGTAAGTTTTTGCTTTAAAGCTTTTAATTGCATTTCTACTGTCCAACCATAAGTTTTGTCTTCCATGTTTAAAGCAAGTAGTTTTTCATATTTAATAGCTCTAAATGGGCCTAAGTCTGTAAATTTTGCTCCAAAAAAAAGTTTCATTAAAAAGGTTGCTAACCAATTACCAAAAACTTGTTGCGGTGTCATAGAACCAGCTTCTCTAAGTTCTTTAACACGTGCACCAACTACAAAATCTAAGTTGTCTTTAAGTATAGGTGCAACTAATTCTGTTAATTGTTGCGGATAATCTGAGTAATCGCCATCTAAAAAAACTACAATTTCTGGTTTGTTTTTTTTGCTAGCTATATAATCCATTCCTTTTAGACAAGCATAACCATAGCCTTTTCTGTTTTCAGAAAGTACTGTTGCACCTGCGTTTTTGGCATTTTCTACGGTATTATCTGTAGAGTTATTGCTAACAACAATTATTTCATTTACTATATCAGGAATGTCTCTTATAACGTTTCCTATAGAATCTTGCTCGTTATAAGCAGGAATTATTACTTTAATTTTTAAATTCATTAAAATTTTGCATTTGGGTTATCTTTCTTAAAACTAAAATAAGAAGTCCATTCTCCAATTTTTTTATTAGACTTGTAGCGTTCAGATTTTTTTAGACGGTTTTTGTAATAAATTAGCGAATAGCCATCTTTTTTCCCATTCTTGTATTGAATTTTAGTCTTTTTATCTTTAGAGTAAAAAACCCACCAATTACTTGCTTTATTGTTTTTGTAACTTCCTTCTTTAAGTAAGTTATTGTTTTTTGCGTAAAAGTACCAATAACCCGTTTTTTTATCACTATTAAAATGACCTTTTTTTTCTATTGCTCCATTCGAATAGTAAAAAGTCCAATAATCTGTTTTTTTATTGTTTGATAACCATCCTTCTGAAATTAAATTTCCATGATCATCATAATTTTTAATAAACTCTTTTTGGTTAAAACCAGTCAGAAAAAATAAAATTGTTAGGTATTTAAATAGCATAATATTGGTAATGTGTATAAGTTGTCGTTATAAAAAGTGCAAACTTTCAAGCGTTACTTTATATACGTAAAATTTATTTTTTGGTTTTTTTTAAAATAAATAAAACCGCACCTCTTTTTTTATCGTAGGTATGGTGTCACTAACAATTAAAAAACAAACATTATGACAAAAAAAATGAAAACACTTTTAGGTTTATGCCTTTTAGTATCTAGCTTTACAATAGCTCAAAGTCCTGTAAATGGTTTTATGAAAAAATCTGGTGAAGGTTCTGTAGTAGTATCTTATTCCAAAGAAAATTACAGCAAAGTATTTTTAGTACCCAATGAAATTGATGGCGTACCTGTTTTTAACGATGTAAGTATTAGTAGTGTTTCTTTATTCGGAGAAATTGGGATTTCAGACAATTTTAATATTGTATTAAATGTCCCTTACATTAAAGCAGAAGGAAACGCATCTGATGCAGTTTTAGAGAACAATGGTTTTGAAAACGAAAGAAAAGGAGTACAAGATTTAAAAGTATATGCTAAATATAGGCTACACACTTTAAATTTTGAAAAAAGTAGTTTAGATTTTATTGCTGCTGCAGGTATAGAAACACCAATAGGAAATTACAGTGCAAATGAAGGTTTACAATCTATTATTGCAATAGGTAATGAAGCAACAACTTACAATGCTTTTGGTATTGCTACTTTTAAAACGAATTCAGGTTTTTTTACAACGGGTCAATTAGGGTACAGTATAAGAGGTAACGATGTGCCAAATGCTTTATTAAGCGAATTAAAATTGGGTTATGCAGCTTCTAAATTTTATGTAGATGCATTTATTGCAAACCAATTATCAGATGATAGTGGTGTAGATATTTTAGGGGAAGGTTTTACAGGGTTTTTTCCTGCAACTCGTGTAAATTATACAAGAATTGGTATCAATGCATTTTATCCTTTAACAGAATCTATTGGAGTTACTGCTGGAACAAATACTTATATTTCTGGTAGAAACTTAGGTAAATCTACAGGGTCTTACGGTGGTCTTGTTTACTCATTTTAATTAAAAACTTAATAAAAACTTACAATCATGAAAAATTTATACAAACTAAAATATATATTCATTACAATTTTATCAGTTAGCTTAATGTCTTCTTGTCAAACCGAATCTAGTTTCGAAGATGAGTTACCATCAATAGCAAATATTGCAGTATCAAATGCGAACTTTAGTACTTTAGAAGCGGCAGCAGTTGCAGGTGGTGTTGCTGGTGTTTTAAGTAATTCTAACCCAAATGATGCTAGCGGAGCATACACCGTTTTTGCACCAACTAATGACGCATTTGCTAGATTAGGTTTAAATGAAAATACGCTTGGTGTTCTTCAAAAATCATTTTTAACAAACACTTTATTATACCATGTTTCTAACGGAAATTTAGCTGGAAACACGATTAGTGGTGGTGGAAGTTCTACTTCTGCACTTTCTTTAGATAGAAGATTTATTGAAAGAGGTGATGATACTTATATAAACGGATCTAAAATTTTAGCAACAGATATTACAGCAAGCAATGGTACTGTGCATGTAATCGATAAAGTAATGATTGCTAGTGGTGCAGATATTGTACAGACTGCAATTGCTTTGCAGAGTGCAAATGTATTTACTTCGCCAGAATTAACCTATTTAGTAGAAGCGGTGTTATATGCAGAATTAGCAGATGCTTTAACGGCATCAGAAGGTAGCCCTTCTTTTACAGTTTTTGCACCAACAGATCAAGCTTTTATAGATTTAGGAGCTGCCTTAGGATTGACATTTACTTCACCAGCAGATATCCGTCAGTTACCAAAAGAAACAGTACAACAAGTACTTTTAAATCATGTTATTGCTAACGATGGTAAATTTACTTCAGAATTAAGTGCAGGTACCGTAACTCCTTTAGGTGGAGATGATTTAACATTAGGCGCTTTTACAAACGGTACACTTACAGTTACAGGTGCTGGAAATGGAGGAGAAGTTGCAAATATGGGAATTCCTGATGTACAAACTACAAATGGTATCGTACACGTTATTGATAGAGTATTGTTACCAAACCTATAAAAACTTTTTTAGTTTTTTGATTTGAATTTATAAGCCACAGATAGTATCTGTGGCTTATTTTTGTTAAATTTTAAGTGAATGTTGGCTTGTGAATGCTAATGTTTCTATACTTTAAATATTAATTGATTTAATCTTAGTTAGAAGTGTTTTATAAATAGTTAAAGTAAATAATAAGACATAAAAAAAGACGCTATGAAGCGTCCTTTTTTTATTATTAAAACTGATAAGTCATTTTTATTAATTACTTCTTGTTTACCAAATCCATTAAATCAACATCATTTCCTAATAAAACATCTGTTGGGTTTATTCTACCTTCTTCTGGTCCGTTTTCTAGTTTTAAAACACCTCTAGGACAAACTGCAGAACAAACACCACAACCAACGCAACTAGAACGTACAATGTTTTCTCCTTTTTGTGCATAAGCTCTTACGTCTATACCTTGTTCACAATACGTAGAACAGTTTCCACAAGAAATACATTGCCCACCATTTGTTGTAATTCTAAATCTAGATTTAAAACGTTGTATAAAACCTAAATAAGCTGCTAAAGGACAACCAAAACGACACCAAACTCTGTTTCCAAAAATTGGATAGAAACCTGTACCAATTACACCTGCAAAAACAGCACCAATTAAGAAACCATAAATGTCTTGTATTGTTTGTGTTTGAATACCTAAAACTTGAGTTTCTTGTGTAAAGAATGTATATAAAGCAAAAGCAGTCATTACCAAAACAAATATTAATACAGTGTGTATAATTATACGCTCTGCTCTCCATGAAAGTAATGTTTTACTAGAGTTTTGTCGGTAAGGGTCTCCTAATGTTTCAGCTAAACCACCACAACCACAAACCCAAGAACAATACCATCTTTTACCAAAGAAGTATACCATTACTGGCACTACAACAATGGTTAAAACAACTCCCCAAACTAAAATAAACAATCCAAAACCTCCGCTAGAAAGTAGCTCATCTAAATTCCAACTAAAGAAGAAATCATAATCTAAAGGAAACGCATTTTTAAAATCGTACCAAGGCTTTTCAAAACGAACTAAAATTTCTGGAATTAGAAAAGCAAATACTATTTGAAAGAATAAAACCGATGTAGTTCTTAAAATTTGATATTTATTATGACGGTATTTAATATACATTCTAACAGCCATAACTGTCATAACTGTACAATATAAAAAACCATACAAAAACCACTGACTTGCAGGGTTACCACTAATAGATTTACTTATAGGGTCTACTAAATATACCCAGTTTACTATTAAGTCTGGGTAGAAATAAAGTAAGATGTAAAAAGTAACTAAAAACACAAAAGTAAACCAACCAATCCAACCACGATTTGTAACTGCACTTAGAAAAATTCCATCATTTTTAATACCTGGTTTTCCTAATAAAACAACATCTGGTACAATAAATAATAACGCACCAATAATACCTAAACCAAAAGTTAAAAACCAAGCCCAACCAGTATTGTCTGCAGCAAAACCTTTTCCTGCTTTTTTAGCAAGTGTAAAACTTAAACTATGAGGTTTACCACCAATTTTATATTGAAATTGTTCTCCTTTTTTATCCCAGTTTTTTTCTTCATCATATTTTTTAATAAGATTGTCGTAATAGTTGTTTGAAGCTTCGTATGCTCCTGTAACACGACTAGAAAACTCAAAGATGTTTACGTTTTCTGAAGTTACTACAGCTTTAGTTAATTCGTCTTTTATAACAGTACTTTTATAGTTTTGTTCTTTAAGAAAGGTATCTAATTCTGGTTGTGTTAAGCTAAATGTACCTGTAAAAATAGTTCCTATAAATAGCGCTAGTCCTAATAAGAAAATGACTAAACCGGATTGTTTTATTAATTTCAAAATATAGTTTTTTTGTAAAAGTTAAATTTTAATTTTTTTATTGAATACACAATGTCTTTTAAGAAGACTTGCTAAAAATTCTTTTCCAACTTTTCTTTTTTGGTTGAATGTTTGTGTTGTTTTCTTTATTAAATTTTGCTACAATTTCTTCTTCATGAAGTTTATAAAATTCAGGATCGAAATTGGCATCTGCTAAATATTCTAAAACATGTTCTATTGTTTTATTTTCTGTTAACCATTTGTCAAAAATTTCATGACGCATTCTAATTCCGAAAGTATTTATTCCTAAAAATGTATGGTTATTTTTATCAAAAGAAATAGTAATGCATTTATGTTCTTTTGGGTGTTTCCATTGAAAGTAAGCTTCATTTTCTTGTTTTCCTCTTTCGCTAAAAACCCAACCATATGTTTGGTATTCTATATCTAAAAATTTTGCAGAATTAAACCAATGCCCTGGTTTATATGCCGTTTTATTACCACATATAGTTTGTGCTAAAGTTTCGCCCATCATTCTACCAGTATACCAAACAGCTTCTATATTTCTGCGTTGTCCAATTGCTTCATGTTGTTCTGCACAATCTCCAATTGCATAAATGTCTGGAATGTTTGTTTCTAAAAAACGATTCACTTTTACACCACGACCTAATTCTATTCCAGAATCTTTTATAAAATCTATATTAGGAGTAACACCAGCTGTTAAACCAACAATATTACAGGCAATTTCTTCACCAGTTTCTTCAATAATAATAGATTTTACGCGTCCGTTTTCATCAGATTTAATTTCTTTTAAGTTGGTGCTTAATCTTAAGTCTATATGGTGTTCTTTAATATGATTGTTAATCATTGCAGATTCTTGTGCGGGTAAAACACCGTTCCAGAAACTATCTTCACGTACTAAAAAAGTAACGGGTATTTTTCTGCTTCTTAACATTTCTGCTAACTCTATACCAATTAAACCACCACCAACAATTACAGCTCTGTTACAAGCTTTATTATCTGGTGCAAATTTTTCTAATTTTTCTAAATCTTGTTTATGGTACATACCCATAACACCATCTAAATCTTGCCCTGGCCAACCAAATTTATTGGGTTTAGAACCTGTTGCAATTATTAGTTTATCAAAAGAAAGTATTTCTCCGTTCGTAAAGTTTAATTCTTTTGTATCAGTATTAATACTGTTTACTAAACCCTGTTTTAAATCGATGCTGTTCTTTTTCCAGAACCAATTTTCGTAAGGTTGCGTATGTTCAAATTTCATATGGCCCATGTAAACATACATAAGTGCTGTTCTAGAAAAGAAGTATTTTGTTTCAGCAGAGACAATAGTTATCTTTTTATCAGAATTTTTTCTAATGTGTCTTGCAGCAGTAACGCCAGAAATTCCGTTACCAATAATTACAATATGTTCCATAGTTTAGTTGATTGTTGCTTTTATGTCGAAGCTAAAGTTAAGAACTTAATTATTAATTTGTAATTTATTAGAATTTAGAATCATTATAAATAAACTTTGTTTTAAAAGTTTGTAAGTATCTATCTCTTGTTTAGACTTAATTAAAAATTTTTATAAACATTAGAATCAACCAAGAATGAAAAAAATTATATCAAAAATTATTTTAGCAACGGTACTAGTTGCTAGTTTTAATGCAACTGCTCAAGAAGACGATAGTACTACAAAAAGTAATGTACAAACGTACACACCTTCTAAATTATTAAACAAAGGCCAATGGGATATTAAGTTTTTTAACAACTTATATACAGAAACAAAAGGAACTTTTAATGGTGTAAAGGCAGACAAAGCAAGAGAAAATTATTTTACATCTACATTAGAAGTTTTTACTGGTGTTTCAGATAATAATAGAATAAATGTAGGTTTGTTATTAGAGTACAGATCTAATACAATTGGTGGTAGAAGTGCAACTGCTGTTTTCGATTTAGGTAATGATGTTACTGCAAGAAAAGGCTTGTCTTCATTTGCACCCGCTATTAAATTTCAACCAATAGAAAGTGTAGGTAATTTCTCTATTCAATCTGCATTTCATATTCCAATAATTAAAAATGAATCTGAAAATGGAGTGTTTTTAGACCAAACTGCATATACTTTTCAGAACAGATTTTTCTTCGATCATACTTTTCCTAGTGGAGACTGGCAGTTGTTTACAGAGTTAAATACAGAATATAATTTTGGTGAAGAAGATAGTTTTGCAAACAAAACATTCTTACTTGCTCCTGGAGTTTTTATGAGTTATTTTCCAAGCGATAAATCTACGGTTTTAGGTTTTGTACAACATGCACAACGTTTTGGAGATTTTACACAAGATTATACCGCTTTAGGTTTTGGAGGAAAATACCAATTAACAGATTTATTAAACTTAGAAGTATTGTACAGTAAATTTGTAAGAGGAAACGATACAGGTTTAGGACAAAGTTTTAACATTGGATTAAGAGCATTGTTTTAACAAAAAGAAGTATTTTTATGCAGATATATGAAAACAACAAAACTGTTATTCTTACTGCTTATTACTACGCATTTTTCGTGTAGCAGTCAGACCAAAAAAATAAATGGTGTAAGCTTTGTAGCTTCTAGAGATTCTATAAGCAACCAACATATAAACCCAGTATTAAAGGCACAAAGCAACTATGTTGCTTTGATGCCTTACAGTTTTATTAGAAATATCGAAATACCTAAAATTGAATTTAATAACAATAGAGAATGGTTTGGCGAAACAGAAAATGGTTTGCTGCAATATGCCAAAGAGTTTAAAAAGGTAGGTGTAAAAATTATGGTTAAGCCACACTTGTGGCTTAGAAGAGGCGGTTTTACAGGAAATTTAAAACCAACTTCAGAAGAAAGTTGGAAAATTTTAGAAGATTCATATAAAGTCTACATATTAACTTATGCCAAAGCTGCACAAGAATTAAACGCAGATCTTCTATGTATTGGTACAGAGTTAGAACAGTTTGTAATGAACAGACCTACCTTTTGGCAACAACTTATTAAAGAAATTAGAGCAGTATACAAAGGAAAACTAACATACGCCGCAAATTGGGACGAGTATAAACGTGTTTCTTTTTGGGGCGATTTAGATTTTATAGGTATCGATGCTTATTTTCCATTAAGTGATAAAAAATCTCCCACTATAGCAGAATATGAATTGGGGTGGAAACCACATAAAGAAGAAATTTTAAGCATTCAGAAGAAGTTTAACAAACCTGTAATGTTTACAGAATTTGGTTACAGAAGTGTAGATTTTAACGGAAAAGAACCTTGGGATTCTAATAGAATAGAAGGAGGTGTAAATTTAGAAGCACAAGCAAATGCATTGCAAGCAATTCATAATCAGTTCTGGAAAGAAGATTGGTTTGCAGGTGGTTTTATTTGGAAATGGTTTCATAGACATAATACTGTTGGTGGCGAAAAAAACAATAGATTTACACCTCAAAATAAACCTGCAGAAGAATTAATTAGAAAATTATATGGGCTTTAAAAAAATAGTATTTTTCTTTATGTGTTTGGCAATTTTTTCTTGCTCAGAAGATACAGATATAACAGTACCAAGAAATTTACAAGAATATATAGATGTTAGTGCTAATGTAGAAGAACAAGCAGTAGTTGCCTGTGCAGCAAATGCTGAAGCAAATACAAGTTTAACTTATATCTTTTATTATCCAGAAGAAGGTGCTACAGATGTTAGGTATTACGAGTTAACAGACAATACCTTAGATGAAACGCTATTTGTAAATTATAGAAGAGAAAGTTTAAGTAGCGAAGCTGTTTTTGGCGGAAAACTAGCACGTTTTTCACGTTCATCAGACACAGAATCTTGGTGTTTAGTTACCTATGTTAAAGAAGGTGTTTTAAGAATTTCTGAACCAATTAAATTAAATAATATCTCTAAATCTACAGAATATTCAGATGATGTTACAGTAAAATACAAAACCACAACAGAACCAAACTTTACATGGAATGATGGTACTATTGATGAAAATGTAATTTACTTTGAAGTAATTTCAGATGAAGAAAATAATTTTATTTCTGGTACGTACACTACAGATAAATTTTTTCAGTACTACGATGAATCTAATGTCTTAGAAAATCCAAAAATAAACACTGCTGCACCAGCAGAATTAGAAGAAGACGAGATTTATAATTTTACAATGATGGGTGTTAGTGAAGATAATTGGGTAAATCTTATTATTGAAGAACAATTTATACCTAGAAATTTAGAAGAATATGTAGCTACAAACTCAGATAAAACATTAGATACTTTAGTAGCCTTTGCAGGAAATGCAAATGGTAATGAAGAGGAAACATATATTTATTTTTATCCAATAGAAGGTGCTTTTGAATATAGATATTATGAAACCGAAGATACAACTGCAGATCCTTTAGATTATACAAATTATAAGAGAAGAAATTTAACAGATACCTCACAGTTTGGTGGTAAGTTTAGACGATTTTCTCATACTTCTTCAGATGAGGTTTGGTGTGTGGTAACTTATATTGTAGATAACAAACTACATATTTCTGAGCCCATAAAAACAAAAAATAGTTCTAGAACTACAGAATGGACAACCGCTGTAGAAATTACTTACCCAGAAACATTAAAACCTATTTTTACTTGGGAAGATGGCACGTTTGCAGAAAACACAACCTATTTTCAGGTTTTTACAGAAAATGACAATACTTTTCTTTCAGGAACTTATACAACTGAAAAAATGTTTCAATATTATAATGAAGCAAATGTAACGGTGTCTAAAAATATTCATACAGCTGCGCCTGCAGAATTGGTTTTAGATGATAGTTATAAGTTTTATATGTTTGGTTTAAGTTCAGATAATTGGATTAATTTAGTCATTCAAAATACTTTTATAGCGCAATAATGCATTTAAAAAAAGGCTTTCTTTTACTACTTTTTTTGTTGTTTGTTCAATATGAATATTCGCAAGAAACTATTAGTGAATTTACTATCGTAGGAAATGAAAAACTTAAAAAAAGCTATTTAGAAAAAGTACTTTCTACAAAACAAGGCGTTGTTTTAGATTCTGCAACAATTGTACAAGACATTCTTTTTTTAAAGAGATTGCCTGCTGTTAGTCATGCTTATTTTCAGGTTAAACAAAAAGGAGAAAACAAGTATCAAGTAACCATTGGTATCGAAGAGAATTTTACTATTATACCAGAACTTAATTTATGGACAACCACCAACAAAAGGTTTGCTTACAAAGTTGGTTTGTATGATTATAATTTTTTAGGTAACAACAGTACATTTGGTGGTTTTTATCAAAACAACGGTTTTAATTCTTACGGCCTTAATTATAGAGCGCCTAATTTGTTTTCTAAAAAATGGGGTTTGGCAGCAACTTTTCAAAACTGGAAAAGTGAAGAGCCTTTGTATTTTGAAGAAGAATCTGCCAATTACTTATATAATAATATTTCTTTTGAGGTTTTAGGCTTGTATCAATTAAATCTTAAACATCGTATAGATTTTGGTATTAACTTTTTTACAGAGAAATACACGTATTTATCTGGCGTAACAGATGCATCTATTCCTTTAAATTTAGACTTAGATAAAAAGTTGTTAAAACTAGTTTATACTTATAATAGTTTAGATTATTTTTATCAATATATAAACGGATTTAAAAGTGTTTTATATGCACAGTATGTAACTTCTAGCAATGCTTTTCAGAACGATTTTCTTATTGCTTGGAACGATTTTTTCTATTTTAAGAGAATAGGAGCAAAGGGTAATTGGGCAAATAAACTTCGTGTAGGTTTCTCTTCTAATGAAAAATCTCCTTTTGCGCCTTTTGCATTAGATAACAATGTAAATATAAGAGGTGTTGGTATTTTGGTAGATAGAGGTACTGGTGTGGCGGTTTTAAATTCTGAATATAGACATACTATTTACGACAAGAAGTGGTTGGCAATACAAACCAATGTATTTACAGATATTGGTACTTGGCGAGATCCAGGAGGAAAATTAAAAGATTTTTTTAAGAAAGAAAAAGTAAGAGTTTTTTCTGGTTTTGGTTTGCGATTTATTAGTAAAAAGATATACAACGCAACGTTTAGAATAGATTATGGCTTTAAGGTTTACGACCAGCAGAACAATACAAATGGTGGTTTGGTTTTTGGTTTAGGTCAGTATTTTTAAAGCATGTTATTATTGCTATTATCATAATAATTTAAGCTAAATTTTAAAGAGTATATACTACAGTTCTAATAAGAAACATTTAGTTTAGCTAAAAAATAATTAAGATGCGCACTTTTGTAATAGGAGATATTCATGGAGGTTTAAAAGCCCTTATTCAGGTTTTAAATAAAATAGAAGTTACAGAAGAAGATACGTTGATTTTTGTAGGAGATTATGTAGATGGTTGGAGTGAATCTGCACAAGTTATAGCGCTTTTAATTGATATTTCTAAGAAGATAAATTGCGTTTTTATTAAAGGGAATCATGATGTTTGGTGTCAAGAATGGCTAGAAACTAATGAAGTACACCCAACCTGGTACATGCATGGAGGTAAAGAAACTATAGAAAGTTACGAAGGTTTTTCGACTGAAGAAAAAGCAGCACATCTTTCCTTTTTTAATAAATTACCATTGTATCATTTAGATGCAGAAAACATACTCTTTTTACATGCAGGTTTTACATCTATGCACGGGGTTGAAAAAGAAATTTTTAAAGAAAACTTTTATTTCGATAGAACCTTATGGGAGTTGGCTTTGGCAATGGATAAAACCATAGATAAAGACCATATTGTATATCCAAAAAGGTTTCAACACTACAAAGAAATTTATATTGGGCACACACCAACTACTAATTTTAACAAAACAGAGCCTATGCATGCTGTAAATGTTTGGAATATAGATACAGGTGCTGCGTTTAAAGGAAAAGTAACGGCTATGAATATTGAAAGCAAAGCATTTTTTCAAAGTGATAATCTACCAGAATTGTACCCTAATGAAAAAGGTAGAAATTAGGCTTCTTTTACTTATTATGCTATTCTAAAAATCTACTCTTAATTATGCCTTGTTTTAAATAATAACCAAAGCATAAATTGTCAATTTTTAATATTTCTAAAAGCTTTCTAAATAAAATAGATTAAGGTATACTTTTACGCCAAAAAACTACTTTTTTTAAGAATAGATTTATAAGAGACTAATTTTATATTTAAAATTAGTCAGAAACTGCTGTATACATTCTTTTCTTTTGGCGTGTTCTTTGTTTTTCCTTATTTAATAGGTGTTTTAGCCAATTTATTTCTGGTTTTTTTTTATTCTTTTTAGCAATTGTAACGCTTTTGTAACGCTATTTATTAGAAAATATCAATTGTTTCTATCAATTTAGCATTAAAATATTTTAAACGCTTTTTCAATTATATGAAGAAGCGTTTTTAAGAAATAACAAGTAAAAATGAACATACATTAAACCAAATTTTATTAAATAGATTCTAACCAAAAAAAGAACAAAAAATGAACAAAAAACTACTACTTATATGTTTTTGTATTTTCTTATTTCAAATACAAAATAGTAACGCTCAATGGGAACTCGTTGGAGAAGATTTTGCTGGAGGTCAGACAAATCAACAACTTAAATTAGATAGTAATAACAATTTATATTTAGCGTATACAGATATTAATAACGAAGAACAGATAATTGTAAAAAAAAGAAGTGCAACTACAGGAGATTGGGAGCTTTTAGGAAGTACTACTTTTTCGGGTAATAATGCATCAGATTTAAGTTTGGCAATTTATAATGATATGCCTTACATTGGATATAAAGATGGTGATTCTGGTAAAATAAACGTTTCTAAATTTGACGGTATTAGTTGGGTAAATGTTGGTGCTGCTGGTTTTTCACCAGGTACTGTTGGCGATCTTAGTTTGGCAATAGACAATCTAGGTGTGCCTTATGTAGCATTTTCAGACAACAATAATAATAATAAAACAACCGTAATGAAATATGCTTCTTTGGCTTGGGAAACTGTGGGTGTTGCAGGTTTTACAACTACAGGAACAAGTATGCAAAGTTTGGCAATAGACAGTAACAATGTGCCCTATGTAGCATATCAAATGTCGGGAGCAGATTATTCTAACAAAGGCTATGTTTCTACTTTTAATGGTACTTCTTGGGATTTAATAAAATCTGGTCCTAATGACGCTGCAACTTTCGGGTTAGCTACTTATATAAACTTAGTAATAGATAGTAATGATACACTGTTTTTAGGTTTTAAAGATCAAACAGCAAGTAATGGTACTTCTGTAATGTCTTTTGATGGTACTTCTTGGTCTTACCTTGGATCTGCAGGTTTTGGATCTAATTCAGACAATCAAAATTTAATAATTACCAATAACGATGTATTGTATGTAGTATACAGAGACAGGTCTAATAGTAGTGAAACAAAATTAAGATACTATAACCCTGCCATCTCTAATTGGGGTGTTATTAACCCTACCATACCAAATCAATTAAATTCATTTTCTTTTTACCAAAAAATTGCTGTGGCTAATAATGGAGATATTTTTATAGCTTTTCAAGATGAAGAGTTTAATAAAAATAAAACTACCGTTGTAAAGCATACCACAGTTCCTTATAGTTATTGGGAAAACATTAGTGCAGACAATTCAACAGAATTCTCTTTTGCAAGTGCATCCTATTTAAAAACTGCTTTAGATGCTAATAATACGCCTTATGTTGCTTATATAAATGAAAATAACCAACTTACAGTAACCAAATTTAATGGTGTAAAATGGGTGGTTGTAGGAACAGAAAATATAGACGTTGCTTTAGATTTTTCATTTGTTATAGATAAAAATAACGTGCCTTATATTGCATACAGCTATATAGATTTTTCAGGTCCCCCTCCTTCTAAAACAACTAAAGGAAAAGAAGAAATTGTTACTAGTGAAAACTATAAAGTAGGTGAAGAAGGTCCTGGTTCTGATGGTCCACCACCGTTTGAAGTTAGGTTGTTAAAATTCGATGGAATATCTTGGGTAAGTGTTGGTGATAATGTAAAAATTGCAGATGGTTTTTTACCAATTATGGCCTTAGATAATAATAATGCATTACATGTTTTATTTTCAGATAGTACATTAGAATTTAAAAATTCAGTAATAAAATTTAATGGTGCTAGTTGGGAAACCGTAGGACCTACAGGCTTTTCTGTGTCTAATTCTTTTGGCTCAAACCTAGTTTTCGATAGTGCGAATACCCCGTATATAGGAACGATAGAAAATTTTCAAAATTACTCTGTTAGAAAATTCAATGGAGTGGGTTGGCAGCAATTGGGTGCTTCTTACGAGCATACTGATTTTTCGCCAGATGGAAATAGCGAATTAATCAATTTAAAAATAGGTACAAATGATGTGCTTTATATGTCAAATGCAGCTGGTTCTGGTGAGTTTCTTCCAAAAGGAACTAATGCACTAGTACCAGGTAAAAATGCATTAAAAGTATTTAACACTACTACATTAGCTTGGGATGATATTACTACTGCAGGACTTCCCGTTACTTTTTCTATGTTAAATTTTGACTTAGATCCCAACAACGTACCTTATATTGCTTATTTAAATCCAGATAATGAAATTGCGGTTCATAAGTTAAATACAATAAACCAAACTTGGGAACTTGTTGGAATTTCAGGTTTTAATTTTGGAGCAGTAGACCAAATAAATATGAATTTAGACTCTAATAGCATTCCGTATGTTGCTTATACAGATGAAAATAGAGCATACCAACCAAGAGTATTTAGCTTTTTAACAAATGTAGAATTAATGATTCCTCCAGGTATCTCTGTGGCATGGAATGATCCTCTTGTTTGGGGTGGTACTGTGCCTACAAAAACAAGTAGAGTTACTATTCCTGCTGGTAGAACAGTAGTTATAGATGATGTAACTAGTGCAGTTGCAGCAAGTATAAATATAGAAGGTGTTTTAGAGTTTAATTCTAGTGGTACAAGCAGTAGTACATTAATTACGCAAACAGACCCTATTGGTAATATCGTTTTTAAAAGAGATGTTTTGGCAGACCAAAAGTGGCATATTGTAGCAGCTCCTTTAGCACAGAATAAAGATGTTTTTGCTACCAATAATGCATTGGCTTCAGGAAACGGAAATAATAAAGGAATTGGTTTTTATAACAATGGTAATACAGGTTGGTTTTATTACCAAGATGGCGCAACAACTTCTGGAGATTTTAGTTTTGGAGATGCCTATAGTGTTTTACTTAGCGATACTAGTGAACTGCAGTTAGCAGGTTCTGCAACGGCAAGTGCCGTAAATAAAGTTTTAACTAAAAACACAACGGGTTGGAATTTAGTAGGGAATCCATATTTGGCTTTTTTACCTATTAACATTTCTGGAAATGCAACTAACAATTTATTAGACAACAATGCTGGTGTTTTTGAAACAGGCTTTAAATCTTTGTATTTATGGAACAATGATACCAATGATTATACTGTAGTTAATCAGGCAAGTACAAGTACAACATTTGTATCTCCAGGGCAAGGTTTCTTTATAAATGCAAAAGATAATGGCGCTATTTTTAAGGTAAACCCAACAATGCGTAGTCATGAAACGGCCCAGTTTTACAAATCTACAAGCAATCCGTTTTCTATTACGTTAGCTGCATCTGTTGGTAAAACGGTTAAGAAAAGTGAAATTAAATACTTTAATAATACTACAACAGATTTAGATGAAGGGTATGATGCTGGTCAGTTTACAGGAGGTTTGTCTAGCGAAAATTCTGTTAGGTTGTTTACAAAACTAGTAACAGATACTTCAAATTTAAATATTGATTTAGCTTTACAAGTATTGCCAAATGCAAATTTTGAAGAAATGATTGTACCTGTTGGTTTAGAAGTAGCAAACGAAACAGAAATTACTTTAAATGCAAATGTATCTTCTTTACCAGAAGGCTATAAAGTGTTTTTAGAGGACAGAAAAAATAATGTTTTTTATCAATTAGATACCACTACAGAAGGGTATAAAACAACCGTTTTAAAGAGCGATACAGTAGGGCGTTTTTATGTGCATACTACCACTAAAAACTTAGGAACTACATTAAGTGTAGAAAATAATAATTTGCTAAACGCTACGATGTATGTGGTAGAAGGAAATATTTTAAAAGTAAATGGATTAGAATCTACAGGTACAAAATTAGAAATGTTTAACCTTTTAGGGAAACGTGTACTTACTGAAAATTTACAAGAGAAAGCAGCGTCAATAAACGTTAATAGATTTGCCAAAGGTTTTTATGTAATTAAATTAAAATCTAAAGAGCAAAAAGAAATCACTAAAAAAATAATTATAAAATAATCTTCAAAATGAAAAATAACAAAGCACATAATAGTGAAGATATTACTAGAAATGAAGCCTTAAAAAAAATAGGGAATTATGGTAAGTATGCAGCGTTAACAGCACTAGGAACGTATCTTATTTTAAATCCTCAAAAAGCACAAGCAACTTCACCAGAAGCACCTGGGGCTAACTTTTAACTGTAGCGGTTAAATAATATTTAGAGCATAAAAAAAGGGTAGCAATTTTAAATTGCTACCCTTTCTTATTTTTAGAATATCCTTTTAATATGTTAGTCTAGTACCAAAACCAAATCATCAGAATTTACCAGAATACCTTCTTTTAAAACAATTTTCTTAATAGTTGCATCTTCAACAGCTGTAATGGTTGTTTCCATTTTCATGGCTTCAATAATAAATAATGGCTGATTCTTAGTTACCTTATCACCTTTTTTAACTAAAATAGTAGACAGCATTCCTTGTAACGGTGCCCCAATTTCTTTTGCATCATTTTTATCTGCTTTTAGGTTTTCTACTTTGGTTATTTTAATAGAAGTATCTTTAATTTGTACAGATCTACCTTGTCCGTTTACTTTAAAATATACGGTTACCATTCCGTCTTCATTTGCTTCACCAACAGAATCTAAGGTAATTAGTAGTGTTTTTCCTTTGTCTAATTCTACAATAATTTCTTCACCTGTTTCCATTCCGTAAAAGAAATTTTTGGTAGGTAAATTAATTAAACTGTCATATTTTAAATGCTTGTTGTAGGCATCTGTAAAAACTTTAGGATACAATTGGTACGATAAAAAATCTGTAAACTGAATAGGTCTGCTTAAATCATTTTCAAATATCTGTTTAAACTCTTTATATGCAGCATCAATATCTAGCGGTGCAATATGTGCATTTGGTCTGTCTGTATAGGCTTTTTCATCTTTAAGAATTAATTTCTGAAGATCTTTTGGAAAACCACCAACAGGTTGCCCTAAATCTCCTCTAAAGAAGCTAACTACAGATTGTGGAAACGAAATAGTATCGCCACGCTCTAGCACATCTTGTATGGTTAAATTATTGCTGACTAAATATTGCGCCATGTCACCAACCACTTTAGAACTAGGAGTAACTTTTACAATGTCTCCAAAAAGCAAGTTAACATCGCCATACATTTTTGTAATTTCATGAAAACGATCTTCCAAACCTAAAGCTTGTGCTTGTGGTTTTAAGTTAGAATATTGTCCTCCAGGAATCTCGTGTTTAAATACTTCTCCAGAACCCGATTTTAAACCAGATTCAAACGGATAATAGTATGCTCTTACAGTTTCCCAATAATTAGAATATTCATTTAAAGAAGCGGTGTTTAAATTACTTTCTCTTTCGTTAAACTTCATCATTTCTACAACCGAGTTAAAATTGGGCTGCGATGTTAGTCCAGACAAACCACCCAATGCAACATCTACCACGTCTACACCTGCTTCAATAGCTTTTAAATACGTTGCAGATTGTATAGATGAGGTGTCGTGAGTATGCAAATGAATAGGAATATTTACCGTTTGTTTTAAAGCAGAAACCAATTCGAAAGCAGCATAAGGTTTTAGCAAACCAGCCATGTCTTTAATAGCTAAAATATGTGCCCCAGCATTTTCTATGTCTTTGGCTAATTGCGTGTAATATGTAAGATTGTATTTTTTGTTATTGGTATTTAAAATATCACCAGTATAACAAATAGAACCTTCTGCCAAACCATTGGTTTTGGTACGTACATGTTCTATACAAGGTGCAATAGATTGCATCCAATTTAAAGAATCGAAAATTCTAAAAAGGTCTACACCATTCTCCCAAGATTGTTCTACAAACTTCGCAATTAAATTGTCTGAATAGGCAGTATACCCAACTCCGTTAGAACCTCTAATTAACATTTGTAACAACACATTTGGCATTGCTTTTCTTAAAAGCTGTAAACGTTCCCAAGGGTTTTCTTGTAAAAAACGCATACAAACATCAAAGGTTGCACCTCCCCAAACTTCCATACTAAAAATGTTTGGGTTGTTTTTTGCATATCCTTCAGCAACTTTTAACATATCAAAAGTTCGCATTCTTGTGGCTAATAAGCTTTGGTGCGCATCGCGCATGGTGGTATCTGTAAAATGAATTTTCTTTTCATTCTTTAACCATTCAGAAAATTTATCAGGGCCTAATTTGGTTAATAAATCTTTCGTTCCTTCTGGGTATGCTGCATGTACATCAAATTTAGGAACAATAGGTTTTATAAATTTTTTACTAGGGTCTATTTTTTTAACATCAGCATTTCCGTTTACAATAACATCGCCTAAATACGTAACCAATTTAGTGGCTCTATTTCTAGGTGCTTTAAAAACAAATAAATCTGGAGTTTCTTTGATAAAGTTAACAGTTACTTCTCCTTTTCTAAAAGTTTCATGTTTTAAAATATTATCTAGAAAAGGCATGTTGGTTTTTACCCCTCTAATTCTAAATTCTGCTAAAGCTCTTCGTACTTTTCTACAAGCACCATCTAGAGTTCTACTATTGGCAGTAACTTTAACCAACATAGAATCGAAAAAAGGAGAGATAATTGCACCTTGGTAAACGCTACCAGCGTCTAAACGGATTCCAAAACCAGAAGCACTTCTGTAGGTTGTAATTTCTCCATAATCTGGTTTAAAATCGTTCTGCGGGTCTTCTGTAGTAATTCTGCACTGTAAGGCATACCCATTTACTTTTATGGCATCTTGATTGGCTATTTTTATTTGTTGATCTGCTAATTTATAGCCACCCGCAATAAACAATTGTGTTTTTACCAAATCTATGTTGGTTACCACTTCGGTAACGGTATGTTCTACTTGTATTCTTGGGTTTACTTCTATAAAATAAATAGCACCATCATCATCTACCAAAAACTCTACCGTACCAATATTGTTGTAATTTACCGCTTTACAAATAGCTATGGCATATTTGTAAAGGGCGTCTTTAGTGGTTTGTTTTAAATCGAAAGAAGGCGCAAATTCTATTACTTTTTGGTAACGACGTTGCACCGAACAATCGCGCTCAAAAAGATGAACGGTATTGCCGTAATTATCTGCAACAATCTGTATTTCTATGTGCTTTGGGTTTTCTACAAATTTTTCAAGAAAAACAGTATCGTCTCCAAATGCATTTAACGCTTCTCTTTTACTTTCATTAAAAGCACCTTTTAATTCTGTAGCTTTTCTAATTACACGCATTCCTCTACCACCACCACCAGAAGCAGCTTTTAACATTACAGGGTAGCCTATTAATTCGGCTTCACTTAAAGCCGTTTCTATATTGTTTAAAGCTTTTTTATTACTTTGTATTACAGGTATGTTGTTGGCAACAGCCACTTCTTTTGCTGTAATTTTATCTCCTAAAGATTGTAAAACAGAAACTTTAGGCCCCACAAAAATAAGTCCGTTGTCTTTACATTTCTGAGCAAGATTTGCATTTTCAGATAAGAAACCATAACCAGGATGTACTGCATCTGCACCACTTTCTAAGGCAACTCTAATAATTTCATCAATATTTAGATAAGGCTTTAAAGGTGCATTGTCTTCACCAATTTGGTAAGATTCATCTGCTTTGTATCTGTGTAAAGAATACCTGTCTTCAAAAGTATACACACCTACTGTTTTTACATTTATTTCTGTACAGGCTCTAAAAATTCTAATGGCAATTTCTCCTCGGTTGGCAACAAGTACTTTTTTTATCTTCATTTGTTAATTTGTGGTTTTTAGATATAATTTGTTGCTAAAGATACTAAGCGAAATCGATGTAGTACTGGTTTTTTTACTTTTTTTTGTGATTTATTTAACATTTGAAGTAATGCTGTGTCTTGTTACTTCCTTTTTGAAGTGGAGTTTAGAAATGAGCGTAGCGGTAAATTAAAAATAGTTAATACCCAATATTCCATCTCTTGAACCGACCTATTTTAAATTTCGTAGGAATTCAAGTTGTAAGCAACGGCAAGCATCCAAATAGAACAGCACGTTAAGTAAATGTCTGGTGGATATTTATAGCGAAAGGGCGTCTAGATGCGATATTGGAATACAATGCAGTATTTAAGAAAACTAAAAATATGTCTAGATTTTTGTTTCTTTTTATCAATGGAAAAGAAAAAGAGAAAACAAGCTAGTCTCTTTTACTAAAAGGATACAGTTCTTGTTGTACAAACCCTTTTGGAAACACCTCATCACCTTCAAAACCAATTTCAATATCTCTACCAGAATGCGGAATGTAATTTGTTTTAAAAATATAATCCCAGATACTTAAAGTAATTCCAAAATTAACTCCATTTTTTCTATCGTCTGGCAACACTTTCACATGATGCCAAATATGCATTTTCGGGTTATTTAAAATATACTTTAACCAACCATAATCCCAATTAATATTGGCATGATTTAAATGCCCAATGGTAATGTTAAAAAAGTGAACAAACGCCACGTCTTTAGCAGAAAAACCACCAATAATTGCTAGCGGAATGTATTTTAAAGAGTTGTATACTACAGGTTCCATCCAATGATAGCGCAGGTGTGCAGCAAACCCCATTTCTTTTACAGAATGATGTACTTTGTGAAAATTCCATAGAAATTCAAATTGGTGTAGCAATCTATGTGTCCACCATTGCACAAAATCTACCACAATAAAAAAGATAAAAATACGCACAGCAAAAGGCAATGCATTAATTTCTACCAATTGAAAATTAGCAACAGACAAACCAACCAGTCCCAATACATCATTAAAAACTTGGGCAGCCGCATTAGAAAGCGCAATTAATACAATTAGGTTTAATAAAAAGAAATTAAAAAACATGTAGAAAGTATCTAGCCAAAAATCTTTACGAAACAAAGACTGATTCTTACGCCAAGGAAAAATAGCTTCCAAACCCCAAACAAGCAAAGAAATTAGAATAAGGCCATAAAAATAGTTTTCCCAATTCAATTCCATTAAAACAGATTGTTTAATGTAGTTCCAATAATCGGAATACGAATTTTTAAAGAGTTCTATGTACTTGTTCATTGGTGCTAGGCTAAACTATTTGTAATTGTAAATAATTGGTCTGTTTTCTTTAAAAGACCTTACATTAAAAGAGATTATTATATGTTACTCTGTTGTTTACAAAATTAAAGTTTTTTAAGCCTATAGAAAAGCAAGCAGGTGTATTTATAGTAAATTCGTTTTTTTTGTTAAAAACTTCAAGGATTTGTGAATACCTTTTTCTTTTTAAAAAAGAAAAAGGTATTAGTTTTACAACAAGTTATTATTCAGTTGTTGTAAACGTTAAGTATTTGCACTGTATTTGTAACTTAATTCTAAAATTCGGGTTATTTCAAGAAATTAGAATACATGTAGTATCTTTATAAAATACAAAAAAGCCGATAAGATGTTGCTTAAAGGCTTTTTGTAAACGGTAACACTAAAAGAAGTGTGTAGTTTCATATTGAGACCATAAAATTACAATTCTTCTTTAAGCTTACCAAATTTATTTTATTAAAAATAAAGCAGTACAACAGACTGCAACTTGGTAAAAACATGACTTAATTTTTTTAGCGAAAACTCCTGTAAGCAAAAGTATTTGCTTGTGGTTTAACTACATAAAAACGTATGTGGTTGGGCATTGTAGTGCAGAGTTTTAAAAGCGTACCCATAGAGGAATCGCCTTACATGTGCCTCTAAAAACAAAGCTTGTAAGAAGAAGTGTAATTTTAAAATAGATAACAAATGTCAATAAAATATAAGACAATAGAGAGAAAAAATCCGCAGGATAGAACATTAGACGCAAAATATTATGCAGCAGTAGTTGCCAATGGTAGCGTAAATTTTGAAACGTTAGCAGAAATGATTTCTGAACAATCGGCACTGTCGGAAAGTGATTGTTTGGCTCTGTTAAACATCTTAGAGGTAAATATTATTAGAGAGTTAAAACAAGGACGTATTGTACGTTTGGGTAAATTAGGAAACTTTCAAATAAGTTTAAGTTCGAAAGGCTTTGAAACTGAAGGAGAAGTTTCTGCAGAAGGCATTACCAATACACGCATTCTTTTTAGACCTGCGGTAAAGTTAAGAGAGATGCTAAAAAACTTAAAGTTTACCAGAACAACCTAGTACGCTTTTGTAATTACAAGGTGTAAACATCAAGTAACTTTTAAAAACCTCAATAACTTTAGTTATTGGGGTTTTTTGTTGCCTTTTTTTAGCCTAATTGCGTACGTACCCAACTTTTATTGGAGCAGGGTGCAGTAAAAGTTGCACCCTGATGCAGTAGCAATTGCATACAGATGCAGTAAAAGTTGCGTTTAAAAGTGTTATTTGAAATCTTACAAAAGAAAAAAAATAAAAAAAGTGCTAGAAAATTTTAAAAGTGCTTTTTTAAACAACATTTTACTTCATAAAAATAATATTATTACGGAAAACAGTAAGATTTTATCAATTTACTAGCCTATTTTTAACATTTTAAAACTATAACTACTTTTCATTTCTTCATAATACAAAAGATTACTACATTTAGTCTTCTAAAAATTGTACTACATACATGTTCGAACAAACATTTAAAAATATAGACGACCTACTGTATAAAGATTCTGGGTCTGATAGTGAATTAGATTACATAGGCCAGACCTCTTGGGTCATGTTCTTGCGTTACTTAGACGAGCTGGAG